>JAUXGE010000032.1 GCA_030622435.1 Planctomycetota bacterium | reverse complement strand
GCCGGCGCCGATGGAGTAGGCGGCGACCAACATGCCCTCGAGGAGGGCGTGGGGATCACCCTCGATCAACGATCGGTTCATGAACGCGCCGGGGTCGCCCTCATCCGCGTTGCAGATGAGATAGCGCTGGTCGCTGTCGGTCTCGCGGCAAAACAGCCATTTGCGCCACGTTGGGAAACCGGCTCCGCCCCGGCCCCTCAGCCCGGCCTCCTTCACCGTGTCGATGACGTCCTTCCATGACATCGACAGGCACTTCTCGATGGCCTTGTACCCATCGCGAGCGAGGTAGTGGTTGATGTCCTCCGGGTCGATGATGCCGCAGTTGCGAAGCACGATGCGGACCTGGGGCGCGAGCATGGGCTGGTCGAAGAACCGGGGTACGCCGTCGATCTCCTCCTCGCCGAAATGACCGGCGAGATGGAACCGTGGAATCCCGTTGTCGGCGAGGAGGCCGTCGAGGATTCTCCCGACGTGCTCGGGGGCGACGTTCGAGTAGCTCACGCGCGGTTTGCCGGGCATCTGGATGTCGACCAGGGGCTCCAGGTAGCAGGGGCCGATGCACCCGACCTCGATGAGTTCGGCTTCGGTGTTGTGCTCGTCGAGGTATACCTCGAGGGCCTTGATGACGTCGGTTGCGCCGGCCGCCCGCCCGCAGGAACCCGCGCCGATATAGATGACCGGGCGAGTGCTCTGCTGGAGCTTCTCCCAGCTTCGCTCCGCACGTACGCGGCGCTCGTCAATCGTTTTCACGCTCATCCAATAACCTCTGTAGTTTCAGGACCGACATCTGGCCGTACGTGGTCTCGTCGATCGTGACGACCGGAGCGAGGGCGCAACAGCCCAGGCAGGCGACCCGCTCGAGGTCGTATTCCTTGTCGGAGGACGTTTCACCGGGACTGATGCCGAGGCGACGCTGGAGTACGAAGAGCATCTGCTCGCCGCCCTGAACATGGCACGCGGTGCCCAAACAGGCCTTTATGTGGTGGTTGCCCGGTGGATGGAAGCGGAACTGGGAGTAAAACGTGGCCACGCCGTAGATCTCATGCTCGGAGACCTTCAGCCATCGCGCAATCCTGCCGACGGCGTCGGTGGACACATACCCCTCGGTCTTTTGAGCTCGCTGCAGAACTGGAATCAGGTCCGCAGGGTCGCCCTCGAAATCCTGCATCACCTTCTCGAACACGTCCTTTGTCATAGGTTGACATCCCACTTCTGACTACAAACAGCAAGCCTCGCGTCTGGTCGGGATTGCGCGGGCACGAACCGCCATTGGGCCGACCGCAACGGCGCCACCGTTACTTGATGCCCAATTCGCTGAGCTTCATCGCGAAGGACCACGTGTCGATGTCGATGACGAAGAGCCCGATGCCGGCCTTGGTTGCCAGTTGGATCACGTCATCCGCCGGTTTCTTGCCTCGAACGAAGACAACGGCCGCGACATCGACGAGATTGGCGGCAGCGATCAGGCTTTTGTGTGTTTGGAGGGTCACCAGAAGACCGTTCGCCGTAGCCCCGGTGATGATATCCGAGACCATGTCGGAGATGTAGACGCCCTCGATCTCCAGGTCCTTGAATTCGTTGAGGGACTTCAAACCGGTTTTCTCTGCAAGTTCCGATAGTTTCATCTGCGTTGTTTCCTTGCTATTCGATGGTTTCGAGGCCTTCGCTCGATTCCGTGCGACCGCGTTTGTGAGGTCAATAGATGTCGGTGAGTCCGGCATCGGCGATGACAATCCCTTCGCAAGTGTCGATGCTCTTGCACATGCGGCAGGGGACTACGACGATTCTCTTGCCCGGGTCCTTGAGGTTGGCGTTGAAGTACTCGGTCAGAGCCTGGATGCCGGCGTCGCTGACACACTTCCCCGAATTATGCGTGCTGTCGGCACACAGTGCAACGTAGACCCATGTGCCTTTCCCCCCCTCAGCCGAAAGGCGCGCCACCTCACAGTCCGGTGCCCGACAGGTCGAGAGCATCAACCCCATCATGTCATCGAGGCTCACCACCTTGCTGCACTGGCTACATGACAGATCGAACTTGACCGCCTGGAAACTGCCGAGGTAGGTCCAGAAATGCTGGCCCTCCTGATAGTCGTCAATCGGTGGAACGGTCTCCAACGAGAAGAACGAGGTGCGGGCCTTGCATCGGTGACATCCCTCCACGACGAGGTACCCGTTTCGGATGTTGGTCATGGACCACTTATGATTGCATGTGTTCATTGATCCTCCGATGCTGTGCGGATGCTCGAAACCGGTGCTCCTTGAATGCGCGCAGGGAGCCAACCTGAACCGCCCGCCGTCCGGGCGTCATTTGCTTCGATGGTCGGCCCCGAATACTACACGCCATCGTTCTCGCCGAAAAACCGCGACGAATTCCCCGGCCGCGATTATTCCAAAAGGTCCCTTGGGCGGGCGATGTCGAGACTGTGGTCGTACGTGCCGTTCGGTCGTTGCCGATTCCCTCCGGTGCGCCCACTGCCACGCACCATCCAGGATTGCAAAGCGTCCGACTGACCCGGATCGCGCCATGACCACGAGGGATTGCCCTCGACTGCACCCATTCCCGGAGGACTCGTCGGTAAGCAGGGGATTGCCAGCTTACCGGACCTTCCTTCACCATCCTAGCATGAATGCCCGTCACACCGCAAGTGGGCTAATGAGAGGCCTTGCAACGCAGGTGCATCCCAGTTTGGGTGGCGAATCCGAGGAGGGTGGCATGGGCGAGGGCCGCCTCCGCGGGCGTTACCGAGTGCCGGAGAGTGTCTGGCGGCGGTCCTTGCCCGTGTCCGGCTTTCGCGGTCGCGCAGTACGGTCAAGCTCAGGTCGAGCCGCTCCTCCCGCCGCTTGCGGAGGGGGATTTGGGCATAACGCAAACCGTCCTCCGGTCGTTTTCTACAGGGTTGTCGCCACTCCATCCCACTGGCGCGGCAAGATTCCCGGGTTTACTGTGGTGCAGGACATGGTCCATCCGGTCTTCACTTTCTCGATTCCACTGTTCACCTCGAACGTTCGGAACTCTTTTGCAGATAAGTACTTATGGTTTGACTCGGTCTGATAAAGGGATACGCTCTCGTGCCGATGAAGGTGGATCCGGGAGGCCGACATGGGCTTGATTCGTATTACCCTTAATGGTTGGGGTGGTCCGTGACCGCGCGGAGGCGGACGTAGTCGGACTCGACCAGGAAGCAAAGACTTTACGAAAACGGCGGAACCGGTAAGAGAATCACATGGCAAAGAACTGGAGCAAAGTCAAAGACCTCGCCCGCGAGCTTGGGATAACCTCGCACCGGATCATCGACCGGTGCCGCACGGAGGGCTTTCCGGTTCAAAACAGCATCACCCGCCTCCACCCAGAGTTGGAGAGATCCATCCGCAAGTGGTTCGCAACCGGCGACGCGGGTAAGGAGACGAACTCCGCCGAAGACCACTAAAGCAAGCCTGTCCCTGAGATCGCTGCTCGGCTGGGGAAGACGGAGGCTGCGGTACACATGCTCAGCCATCGCGGACTCGAGAGCCTGGAAGAGTTGATGGGCTCCATCACCCAATACCTGTCAGGTTTGTAAGCTGCCTGGTTCAGGCGAAGTGAATCTTGCCCTCTCCCTCCCCCGGCCTGCATCCTCTGACGCCTTTCTCTCGTTTCTCTCATTAAGAACGCGCGGGATCATGAAGCCGACTGATGATCATCGGTCCCGCACGACAGAAGGGACGCTGAAGGGGCGTAGTGAAGCGCCCGACAGAAACGCGCACGACGGGGGCTAACCCTACGCGGTCCTGACGGGCGTTCAAGTGTCACCTGGCCCTTACTGCTGATCTCACCACTGCGCACAAGGGCAAGATGCCTCTGCACGCATTCGCCCGGGACTTCCGAGTCACGCCGGTCGGACGCTCCTTTTCATTTGTGACCTCACTCGGCCGGCGGTTCGGGTCCGCCAGTATAGTGGTGTCAATCTCTCGTCTTACGTCAGTTCAGTGCAACTCGGACAAACGACCTCGCTCGGTGAACGCGACGTCCGCGATCACGTTCCTCCAGACCCAATCACGGGCAATCAGGGATGGGAATATACTCACAGATGGGGTTGCCGTATTCGTCAAGGTCGCCGGTGCACACATCTGTTGTACAGGGATCATAGTCGTCAGGGCAGGCGGGCGGATTGAAGCAACTCGCGCTTCCATCTGGGGCGATGCTGCAGTAATCCTTCGTACAGTTATTGCCGTCGTAGCAGATGTCGGGATTTTGAACGGAATAGCACAGACCGTCTATGCAAGAATCCACATGACACGGGGATCCGATGTCGCACTCCGCATCGGTTGTACACGTTTTCACGTTGCACTCCTCCGACGTGCAGCCAAAAGCGCGCAACTCCTCATAACTGACTTGGCCCATGGTGATCAGCAAGCCGTCCCACTCGAAGATCCGCACCACGGCGAATTCACTGATGTCAATCGGCAAACTCACCTTCGCGTGGTGTGCCCCGCTGCCTGCCCCGCCGGTAGTGAATGCCAGTGGGTTTGTGAAACCGGGCATCACCTGAACACCATACGTAGTGAAAGGAGCAAGCCCGTCGACCTTGACCACGATCTCTGTCGAAGGTGTGTTCGAATCATGGAAATTCATGACGATCATCCCGCTCACATCGGGGTTCAGATCCGCCCCCGCCCCCGCCGCTATCAGCTCCTTGCTCCTGACAGCCTTGCCGAGCGCCACACCCGCAATCGCACACACCAACACCACGCACACTGCTCGATTGAACCTAAACATCTCAGCACCTCCTATCCAAGTTGGGCTCGACCCGGCCCGTTGAAGCCACATACCTCAACGGTGCAAGCCCGATAACCCGACATGCGTCGCCTGTATCTTAACCGCTCATCACCGAGATGCGAAGAGAAACATCTGATAACTTTTCCACTAGTGTCACTTTGCTGGCATAATCCAGCCGAACAGTCGTATTGTGGACGCATGGGCGCACGGCGGGGGCGAGCCTGAGCATGATTCAGCCAGACGCGCAGATCTCGATCCTGGCTGAATTCGTGCCCGATGAAGTGCCTGCGGATGTCCTGCGTAGCAGATTATCGGAACGACGCAAGGATTAAGGGGTGAAGGGACACCGTTTGGCACTCAACACGGGGTGCAACACTCGTGACACTACGCGTGGAGCCACGGCCTCGAGGATACACAACCGCAAGTACGTGCGGTTCACGCGTGTTCATTGCCTGCCAGGCTGGGTGGGCGCGAAGCTACACGTTACCGGACGCGTTGAGCGCACGGAGCCCAATATCGAAGAAGTGGCAGGAGACCCCCAAGGTTACACGTAAGTCTTTACAGTTTCACTGGCGGGATGATGCGTGCGCTCATCTGCCTGTGCCTACTCGAAAGCAAGCATGTCCCCGGAATCGCGACACGTCTCGGAAAGACCGAGGCTGCCGTATACATGCTCGGTCATCGTGGACTCAGAGGCCCGCAAGAGTTGATATGCTCCACCACCCAATACCTGTCAGGTTTGTAAGCTCCTTGGTTCAGGCAAGGTGCTCTTGTTTCTTCCGCCGCCTAGCAGGTCTTTGAAAAAGATTCGGCGCTAGCTTCCAACCCGCGTCTTCACCGGCTGGAAGCCGGTGCCGCACGAGAAAGAGACCCTGTTTCAACAGGCTGTTATGGGCACGGCTCGGATAAGCCCTCTCTCATAGGGTCTTACGGGCACGGAGGAGGCGGTGCAATGTAGCCGAACGGATATCCGTCTCCACGAAAGGCATCAATACAACAGGTTACATCGGTGATATTGATCACCTGATCCGGATCGGCAGGCTCGATGTCGCACCGGGCTTTACTCGGAGCACCTTCAAGGTTCTTGAACTTGTCCAGCAAGGCCGTCACATCCGTCGACACACCGACAACCCCATCCGGCGGCCCGCAGGGAGTCACAGAGCAATTCTCGACAAGGTCACCCCACACGCTCGTGTTCGCATCGAGTGGGGCCGAGTAACTGACTTCCATCATCTGATCGCAGTACTCATGGATAGCGCGGACTTCATAGCTGCCGCCCGGCATTACTATTGCATCGTATACATGGACCAGTCCGACCAGACTCCAGTCGGCGTAGTACGGTTCACATTGAAGCGACGCCGCGGTGAATGTGAGGCTCGGCTCTCCGGGAGCCGGACCGCAGCCGCCAGGAAGTGGTGCAGCCTCTCCTGCATTCTCGCAGAACGTCTGTGGTGCTCCGACCCACATTGACTGGCCTTCAAGCGCGTCGAACTGGGGCGGCAGATCCACAAAGGTAAGCTGAATCGCCGTCGAACAGCCTGGGTTCTGGGGTACAAGCGAGATGTATCGGTTTTTGGCGATCACATACGACTCGGCCAACGGTGCGTTCGACGGAACACACTCGCATTCATCGGGAACGCTGTTCCCGTTGCAGTCGATACTGGCGCCCGTATCCATGTCGCACTCATCGGGCGTCTCGTTCTCGTTGCAGTCGGGACTCGACCCAGTAGCGATGTCGCACGTGTCCGGCACATCGTTCGCGTTGCAGTCGTCGCTCGTGCCGTTCTCAATGTCGCATTCATCAGGTACGCCGTTCTCGTTGCAGTCGAGACTCGTGCCCTCCAGAATGTCCTCCTCATCAGGCGTTCCGTTCTCGTTGCAGTCCAGGATCGTTGGGGCACCCCAGAGTTCAATATCGTCGAGGTTCCATCCCGAATAGACTACGGAGCCATCCGTTGACCCCATGCCCCAACGGATGTAAACCGTGGGCTGCCCGTCCGCGATGGGTGTCAGTTCGTACGATTCGTAGGACCAGTTCGCATCACTGATCGCCGCGCCCAGGTCGTTTTCCCACACGAGCGTCCAGCTGCTACCGTCCGTCGACACTTCCACCGTGGCATGGTCATACTGGCTGCGCTCGACACCCAGCCAACGACGGAACTTCAGTCCGACGAATGCATACGAAGAACAGTCAATCGCATGTGTCGTGAGATACTCCTCAGTGAGCATGTCGTTCGTGTAGTCACCGTCGAGGTTGTAGCCGTATACATTGGCGCCGGTGTAACCACTGGTCGGATCGGGATTGCCATAGGATCCACCGCCACCGGTCGGCTGGCCCCAGGCCCACATACCCTCTGTCGTCCAACCCGGATCGGTGTCCAAGTTCCACGAGAGCTGAAGTGTGGGCACGCCGACGGTAAGGTCCACGCCGCGTGTGGTGTCGCCGTCGTGATCGGTCGTGTTGATGAAGTTGACAGTGTCAGAGTACTGGCCGGTAGGAAGGCTGAGGGCGTTGAGCGATACAGTAACATCCGCGGTCGCATGCCCGGCAAGGTAACCACCGGTTTCGCTAAGCGACACCCAGGACTGACTCTTCGTGACAACGTAGTCGATCCCCGTATCGTTTTGGTTCTCGAGGGTGTAGACGATACTGTCCGGCGAGAACGGACCACCAGTGGCGCCTTCCGAGACAAGGCCGTTCTTCGGGGTGACTCGCAATCCGGTGGGGGGGGCCTCGGAACCGAAGAAGAGGAGGCTCGGATCGCCCATGAGGTTGTACATCTCGAAGTACCGCCGTGTGGTGGAGCCCGAACCCATCTGGGTTAGGTAGCGCGTCCGTGTGTCGTTCCACACCGGTCCGACGCGATCGGGAACTGCATCACCCTCATCGAAAATAGAGTCGAAGAGCCGCTTCTCCAGAACATCGTCCTCGGTCCAGTAGCTGTTGACCGATGAACCGTAGATTGCGATCGCTCCTTTGTCCGCAGCTCGAATCCACGTCTCGACGAAACACTCGTTCAGTGTGTAGGTTCCCGTAATGCATGCAAAGCTGCACACGAAAGGATACATGTTGATGTTGGTCAGCGCGTTGACGTCACTCTGGTAGAACGCCGGCCCGTCGGCCCAGAACGTGTCCGCTCCGTGGCCGCTGTAGATGCCGAAGAATCGCCCGTCGTTGAAGGAGTTTCGCACATCCTGGGTAGTGGCGTTGTAGGTGTGGGTGTAAAGCTTGTCCGAAGTGTAGCCGTTGGGATTCATGTAATTATTGATGACCCAGTTGTGGGTGCCCTCGCTCACGGTGTAGTTGTCCGTCGAGGCCATGAACACCGCACGCATCTTGTAGTCCGGGTCATCGAGCGGGCCGTTCTCGTAGTACAGCGTCTTGTCTACGATGGCGGTCACATGGCCGGTGGAACGCACCGGGAATCGCCCCAGGGCGATGTCCGGGTACCAGTCGCTGCTCCCGTCCATGCAGGAGTAGGGCAGGTCGGTCGAGGGCGATCCCTCACCACCCCCGGTCCAGTGCGGAATCGTGTTCGTGTCACCGACCAAGAGGATGAAGTCCGGCGAGTCGGGCCCGCCCCAGAGGCTTTGAATGTAGCTCTTGATAGAACTGCTCAAGTCCCCGTACACCACATAGGTCGTGACGTTGAAGCCCTGATCCGCCTTCGCGACAGCGAACGGGGCAATCGCGGTTTCGTATGCGGTGTCCACGATGATCAGGTAGTTGCCCGCTTCGATTCTGCCGATTTCGGGAAGCTGATCCGGATTGAGCACTGCCTGACTGAGTCCGGGCAGAGGGCTCAAGCTAGATGGTAAAGTACGCGCAACGCTGAACTCGACACGGGCATCGAGCTCGGACCAGACCGTAAGCGTACGGGCGTCCGGGTCATAAGCTATCGGCCTGACTTCGAGCAGAAACAACCTTTGCCCCCGGGCGATCCCGACTTCCTTCACCGAGGCACGCTCGGTGGCAAAAGGGGCACCTCCGGCGTAGGCGGCCTCGTTGAATTGAAACACGGCCCGCTCGATGGCTCCGGGAAGCTTCTCTATCGGAGGTTGCACAGGCATGCCTCGCCAGGGCAAGCCGGCCTCCTCCAAATCGACAACCATCGTCTCACCTTCGAGGGTGCTGACGGTCACTTGCGCCCCGGGAGGCGCAACGAACAACCGTCTAACAACCGGGATTGCCGGTTCGCCGATCTCGCCGGCAATAGAGGCGTCCGGCCAGTCGATCCGCAGGAACTGCCCCGTCAATGTGTCCTCTATCGCAACGCCGAATCCACTGGTT
The DNA here is from genome assembly GCA_030622435.1 of Planctomycetota bacterium. Lineage (GTDB taxonomy): Bacteria > Planctomycetota > Phycisphaerae > UBA1845 > UBA1845. The sequence goes on along the minus strand of JAUXGE010000032.1, from coordinate 10,432 downwards.
CCCAAAAGTGCACTGAATCCCTCGGTGCCGGATTTGGTGACTGCCACAAGAGGCACTTGGGCTGAAACGAACTCTCCGACCACCGCCTTTCCGTCCGGACTGACGGCCACCCATGAATCGCCGGCGGTCACACCGCAGGTTACAACCATTAACACCACAGCCGCCAGCACGCACAGTCGTGTGCACCCCATCCTGCCTTGCATCGGAATCTCCCATGGAACAGTTCTGGACAAACCGCACGCCTCACCTGCGCGTTTCGTCCAATCAGATCTTTCGAACTTCAACAATTGATTAACCAATCCCCACGCCACGCATTTCTCGACAAGCCGCGCTCAACGCGCCCACAACATATTGGTTACATTGAATGCGGCAACTAGGGGAATAACCCAGGGGCGGTCAAGCCGAGGGAGGGACAGTCAGGTAGGAACAGGAAGCACCGCGTCGCCACCGACCGCCCACGTTTCCCGAACCCCCGAGCCCCGACCGGCCCTTGCCACCCCCGCCGGTAGCAGACACGACAACGCCGGCGGCTTTTTCGAGGCCGCCGGCGGTCGTGTATATGTTTGCGGATCATTCTGGCCAGGTCCGAGATAATCGGACCTGGCCAGAGTCGAAATCACTAGCCGGCCACGTGCACCGACCGACGACGGAAGTAAACCCTCGCGCCGATCAACATCGCAAGCCCGAGGATCATCAGACCCCAGTGCGAGAGCGTGGGAATCGCGATCTGCGGACAAGCACAGCCATCGCACGCACCCGGACAGGCCGCATCATCCGTCCCGTCGCACTGCTCGCCAGGCTCCGCGATGTTGTTACCGCAGACTGCGACGCAATCGTTGTCATCGTTGGCATCGCATCCGGCCGGGCAACAGCCGTCGCCATCGATGCAGGCCGTGATGGTCACGTTGGCGGGACAATCGGCATCCGCGCCGGTGCAGTATTCCGCAGGGTCACAAACACCGCTCGAGGGGTTGCAGGCCAACGTATCCGGCTCGAACGTGCAGCCGGCTGTGCAGCAGGCTCCGCCGTCGCAATCCTCGCCGTCCCCAACGACACCGTCGCCGCAGAACGCACACGTGCACTCGTTGGGGTGGCCGGGCGGATAGCATTCACCGGGACAGGCGTCATCCAAGGTGCCGTCGCACTCTTCGGCCGGGTAACCGGCCTCGCCGCCCTCCAGGCAGTCGTTGCCGCAGGTCGGATCGTCACATTCGTCCGGAACACCGTTGTCGTTGCAGTCGTTGGCCAACGGGCCGGTTTCACCCTCTACAGTAATCGCATCCAGACTGGCTTGAGCACCGTCACTTCCGTAGTATCGGAAAGCGACTCTAAACGGCGTGGTGGGTGCCGCAAAGACGTAGCTGAACGGCGTCCACACCCAGTCAGACGGCCAGGTCTCTTCGTCGATCTGGCCGAGCAGGATATCGTCACCATCGTTCGCGCCCGGCCCTATGACTACCCAAGCCTCGAGGTCATAGTTGCCCATCCAGCTGACACTGCCCAGGCTGTAACCGCTCAGGGTTACATTGCCGGACATATTCAGCTCCGGCGAGAGCATCCACTCATCCTGTGTTCCAAGGGCCGGGTCGTAGAAGCAACTGGCGTTGTACATGCCCGCGTACGGGTCGTAGCTGTCGATCTCCCAGGTGTAACTATTGTTGACGACGGCGGTCCAACCCGAAGGAGGAATAACGCCACCCTCGAAGCCCTCATCGACGACAACACCCTTGGTACCGGCAAGCTGGCACTCATCCGGGATGCCGTCGCCCTGGCAATCCGCACCGGAGCCGATCGGCGGCACATCGCACTCGTCCAGCACGCCGTTGGGTTGGCAGTCTGCCCCGCCGTCGTAGAGATCGCAGAAATCGATGTAGCCGTTGCTGTCGCAGTCCGTGCCGCCACCGGCTCCGCTACCGGCGCAGTCCGTCTCGGGACCGGCCCACGAGCCACCAGCCAGACCGCACGCGTTCGCCGTATCGAGAATGCATGATCCGCCGCCCAAGCAGCAGGCACCGTCCAACGCCTCAACGCACGTTACATCCAGATCGAAAGTGCCCTGGCCGCTCGAGGAGTACGTGTCAACGATGATGAAGTACGTGCCCGCGGCAGCCGTGAACGTGGTCGTCTCGTCGTCACCCGTGTAACCGGCGTCCGCACCGGCTATACAGGCAACCGGATTGGCGCAGTCGGTCACGACATAGAAAGCCGGGTCGAACCCGGAGACGTTCTGCACGGTAATGGTCACGTCGCCGTCAAATGGCATCGTGAGTTCATAGGCAACGTCGGCACCGGGCTGGTTATAGCCGGTACAGGCACCGGTGTCGTCGTAATCGTTGTTCGTGCCGACGGTAGATTGCCCCGTCAGCGTTTCGTCGCAACTGATCTTCGTGCCGGGGCACTGGTCGTTCGGCGGTGGGCACGTCACGGTTGCGCACGTAGTGCCGTCGCCCATGTACGTGTCGCCGGTGCCGATGCAATCTCCCGAGCCGGACACGTCGTCGCATGTTTCATCCCCATGGCAGCAGGCACCGCCGGCTGGGCACTCGCTCACGGTCAGGGTGAAGTCGGGGATGCAGTCCGGCGACGACCAAGTGTCAACCTGGATGTAGTACGTACCGGGCGAGAGTGTGACACAACCCGTATCGAGCGGGTCGGATGAGCTGTGGTAGTCTGCCGCCAGGCATGAATCCGTTGGCGGGCAGGCATCGCCTATCGCAACGCCCGGATAGGTCGTGCCGTGCGGATCAAGCCCGACGCGGACGGTCATCTCTTCCGTGACGTCCAGCTCATAGATCATGTCCTCGCCGCTGTCGTAGTAGTAAAGGCAGTGGTCCGACGACGCATCGTCATGGAAGTCGCCCCTGCCACAGTTGGTGTTGTCGTCTATGTAGGGGAGGTCGACCACACCCAGTGTCACGACCTGCGGATTCGTGCAGTCGTCACCTGGTGATGGGCAGATCACAGTCGCGCACGACGTCCCGTCGCCCTGGTAGAGATCACCGGCCGCCACGCAGTCGCCGGCGCTGGACACGTCATCGCAACTGCCGTCGCCATGGCAGCACGCGCCGCCGAGCGGACACAGCTCGATGCTGAGATCGAAACTGCCGATGCAGTCGGGACTGGTATACGTGTCGAGCTGCAGGTAGTGCGTTCCTGCAGCGAGGATCAGACCCAGGATGCTCTCGTCAGTGCCGCTGTTAGTCTCCTCCACACAAGCAGCGCCGGGTGGACATTCAGCGTCGATTCCCATGCCGGTCCACGTCGTGTCGGACGTCATGACGATGTTCACGCACGTGTCGGCCGGTACGTTGACCAGCTCGTACATGATTTCCTCGCCGGTGTCGTAGGAACCCAGGCATCCTACGCCGTCGTAATCGTGACCGCGGCCACAGGTCGTCTGGGCGATATCCGAGAACGGCAGGTCCGTTGCGAAGTCCACGACGATCGGGGCGGCACAGTTGTCACCCAGCACCGCCGCGGGGCAGGTGAACGACCCGCAATCTTCACCTTCGAACCACGTGTACCCGGCGGCCATACAATCGCACATGCCCGTCGTGACGCAGCCCTGGGTTGCGTCGTCGCAGCAAGCGCCCACACCGGTCAAAGCTTCGCCCTCGATCGTGATGTTGCTCACAAAGGTGGGTGCGGCTGGATCGGTGTAGTTTCCGTCGATGGCATCGTCGGCATCGTCATAGCTTTCGTAGAACTCGAGCCGCAGCATACCGTCGCACAGGATGATGTCCGGAATACCATTATCAGTAAGGTCCAGGATCCCACCTGAATTGTAGTACCCGATGCCGACCGAAGCATCAGCCGCACCTGGCGACAAGTGCAGCCCTGATCCGTCGGGCGCGATGTTATCATCGAAGTACATCGTCGCCTCGCTGAGATAGCTCCCTTGGCCCGGCGTCGTCGTATCGATGACCACATCCCAGCCGATACCGGTCATCGTTACAGCCGTGCCGGATGGAAGGCCGAGCAAAACGGCGAGGTCGAGCACGGGAACGTCGTTTGATACATCTCCATATGAGTCCCAACTGAAGTAGGTGTCGATGTTAACGACAGCGCTGAGACGCCCGCTCTCACCGACGAAAACCGGCGTCCTCGCCATATCCTTCTCGTCGATGAGCACCCCTTGCTTGACAAGAGCCGTCTTGACGACCTGCTTCTGCGGTTTCTCTCCAGCAGGTTGAATCCTGTGCGTCTTTCTGCCCCCAGCAAGCGCGACCATCGCGGATGCTGTAATCCCAAAACACAACGTAGCTATTATCCAAGCTCTTCCTCTGCACAATCTCATGACGCTTGTCCCTTCCTCTGTAACGTGAATGAAGTGGTCCGACAATGCACAAGGCATCTCCAGCGCCGAACCAATCCTTCTCCCTCACCTTCTAACGAACGCAAATCCTGACGCTAATCGCAACACATCCTGTGTCGCGCATCCCACAAACGCAATATATAAAGAAGGGGAAGACCGGCGGACGCAAAGCCCGCACTCTCTCCCCCCCATGTTCTCACGCAACAGACAAAGTGGTCGAGAATCGCCCGAAAAGCACCGAATGCGGCACTACACCCCGGCCAAACCTCAGGCCTGAGTAATGTGCGCCAAAATCGCCCCGCGCACAACACCCCAGGCCGATAAGCCGATTATCCCGACACTCAGGCACGAGAGCAAGGAAAAAGGAGGAAAATGTAGGAAAATGTAAAATCGATTCCACTTCAATGCCTGACTGTATCCAATCTGCAACAGTCGCCACTATGCGCGAAATCGAAGCACGTTTATCACTTTGGCAACTGTCAGGGGAAGCTCAGACAGGCAGTATGGAAACCATCGCCAGCTTCCGGCCTGTTCTGAAGTCGGCACAGGTGGAGAGAAAGACCATTTCGATGACGAGTCGCGACCGCACGGATATCGACCACGCACCCTTCCACCGACGCGCCTTGATGGGACCACATCTTGAGAAGCCCTCGCTGCGCAACGAACGGAATCACAGCCAGAGCAGCCAGAAAGGTGTCCGCCATGACGAACGAGGAGAAGCGGCGAGCCCAAGGGCGCTCGACCAATCCTCGTCGCCCCGACGAGCCCCGCACCGCAAAACGCACAAGTGCACTTATTGGGGAGTCTGGCGAGCAGCAGTCGCCGTTCGCAGAATCAGGTATCCGTTACGCAGGTTGCTCGTCCCCTTTGCAGCCTGTTGAAGAAGTCGTTTCCGGTCGCCAAAGTGTAGCGCCACCCCTCGTGGGTGGCGTCATAAGGGCGTTTTCGTCGCCCACAAGAGACCACGCCACATTATTCAACAAGCTGTTACGAATCAGGTCGGTTGCCGAACACGGCAAACACAGGCCAAACGGCTGAATGCAGCCGTAAGAGTGTAGTCGATAGTGCCGTGATTCCCGTCTTGCGGAGCGCTTGCCTGATGTGTCCGATCGCTCCGGCCGTTTTTCTGTGACCAGTAACCTTGGCCGGTCGGATGGCGGGCCATACGATCCGCGAACGGTTCCGTTCTACTGCAGAGCCGTCGAGCTGTCGTCGTGACGACCGCCGGTGCCCGGGTACGAGGATTCAATCATGTTCAAAGCCCAAGATGCGAAGAGCCTGTTCGTTGTTGGCCTTCTTGGATTCGCGATGGCGGCCGGGTGTGCCCAGCCGAGCGGCGACGGCACGGATACGAATGGGAATGGGGATGACGTTACAGATAACGGCAGCGACATCGTCACCGGTGACGCAGCCCGTGTGTATGGGCGTGTCTTCGATGCTTCGCCCGATCTCGGCCTCGCCGGCGTGCGCATCACGGCCGACGGTGTAACCGACGGCACGGACACGGGCGCCGACGGTCGATTCGCCCTCGACCTGCCGCAGGGAGGCACGTACGCCGTGTCGGCCCGGCTCGACGGTTATACCTACGCCCAGCGTCGCGCGATCGTGGACGATGCCGAGCTTGCTGCGGTACCGGACATGTATCTCACTCCAGTGGATCCGGCGGCGATTCGCATCGGGCCCGAAGGTGGCACCGGCGCCAATTCGGATGGATCGATCGAGCTGGACGTGCCGCCCGGTGCCTTGGCGGAGGAAGAGAGCTTACACGCTACGTGGTACGACGAGGGGAGAGACCTTCCGAACTTCCTCCCCGAACTGTCCCACTTCACCTACGCTTGCGATCTGACGCCGGACGGCCTCACGTTCGATGAGCCGGTTGCGGTGCGCCTGCGAAACGACCGGGGATTCGCACCCGGCACACCCATTCCGATCGGCCTGTACGACCCGGAAACCCTGGAATGGGATCACGAGTCCATGGGCGTGGTTTCGACGGACGGGGAGTGGGTCGAGTTCGAGGTGGTCCACTTCTCGCCTCGCGATTGCAATCTGGGTCGGACCTCTCCGGCCGGCAGCGGTCAGCCCGGAGACGCGGAAGACACCACGGGCGATCCGCGGACGGAACGGAACAACCAGGGTTGCGGCAGCGTGCGAGCAGGCTCACGCGTGGACGTCGAGGACGGGCATCTCCTGGTCGAGCACCTTCTGCCAAGCTATCGGAGTCTGGGACGCGCCCGCACGGTTGCACTGCAATACAACTCACCTCTGGCCGAATCGGATGTGGTCCTGCAGGTGAGGTATGACATCAGCCAGACGCGTACGGCCGTGCCCGACCGCTTCCGCTTCGTGGCCGAGATCGCCGGTCAACGCGTCGAGCGGTTCTACGAACCCATGGATGGGCCGATCGACATGGTCTTTCGCTGGGACGGGCGCGACGGGATGGGCACGGCACTGCCACCCGGCGCGTACAGCTACCGGCTTACACTTGCGAACGAATACCGCACGACGTTCGCCACCGTATCCCAGTTCGGTGCCCCCGCCGTGTCAGACACGGGTGTAGCGGCCGACGAGTACATGAGCCTGGAAAGCACCTTCACCGGCGTGGCCACGCTGGAAACCGGTGAGGACACTCTGGTTCAGCGTGTTGCACCCGGGTGGGGCATTGTCGGGTTGCACACACTGAGGGAGCGTGAACAGCAGGTCAGCATCACAGGCGGCGACGGCAGCATGTTCGCCTTTGCCGCGGACACGTCTGGCGCTTACACCCCCGCCATAGGTGATTTCTCGACACTCGTGCGCAACGCGGACGGTACGTTTGTATGGACCCATCGCGACGGGACGAGCTTCTCGTTCGATGCGGACGGACGGCAGACACGTCTTGCCGATCGGAACGACAACACGACTGCGTTCACCTACGATGCGGAGGGGCGACTGGAGACGATCACCGGTCCGGTCGGCCTGGTCACGATTATGGCCTACGACGACGGTCAGCTCGCGGGCATCACCGGCCCGGCGGGTCGGTTCACCGCTTTCGAGTTCGACGACGCGGGCAACCTTGTGCAGATCATCAATCCCGATGCGACGAGTCGGCGTTTTGTGTATGACGCCGGCCACCGCATAACCGCCCATACCGACGCCGGGAGCCACACGACGACTTACACGTACGATACGCATGGCGCCGTCGTACGCGTAGACCGGCCGGACGGTACGTACAGCGAGCACTCCGCCGCCGCCTTGGCGGATTCGTCCTTCACCGACCCGAGCGGACAGCAATACCGGTTCTCCGTAAACTCATTCGGAACTCGCACGGGTGTGACGGATCCGCTTGGCCGCACGACGGTCATGACCCGCGACGAACACGACCGTCTGATCAACCTGGTTCTGCCCAGCGGGAAATCCACGTCCTACGAGTATGACGGCGTGGGGAACCTGACGCGCATCAGCGGCTTTGGCGCGTCGGCCCAGTCCGCGGACGACCTACAGATTACGTACGATCCCGATCTGGACCTCCCGCTCACCGCCGTGGACGCGGTTGCGGGAACCTGGCGCAACACGTACGACGCCGCGGGCAACCTGATCCAATCGCGTCTGCCCGGCGGCTACACGTACACGTTCACGTACAACGATCGCGGGCAGCGGACCTCCACCGCCATCGCTGGTGAGACGATCACGTACACCTACGACGACAACGGCAACCTCGCCACCATTACCGACCCGGGCAGTGGGCTCTGGACGTTTACCCACGACGCCTTCGGTAACCTGAGCGGCGTGGCCGACCCCGACGGGCACTCGTGGACGGCCACCTACAACACGATGAACCTGATCGAGCAGATCAGCAACGGCACGGGCGATACGGTCCGTTTCGAGTACGCCCCCGCCAGGGGTAGCCTCGACCTTGACAATTTGGGGCCCGTGGCGGTGCCGGTCTCGGTCACCGATGGACGAGGGAACACGACCACCTTCGGTTACGACGCGATGTACCGCCCGACCGGCACGACCGACCCACTGGGCCATACAACGCAATTCGAGTACGACGCCACGGGGCACCTGCTGGCGCGGATCGAACCCACCGGTGCGAGCGTAGACTTTTCCTACAACGAAGCGGGTCAACTCACCGGCAAGTCGCTCAGCAGCGGAGAGACGATCACCATCGATTACGACGAGGACACCGGCCTGCCCATCGCCATGACCGGCCCCGACTCCCGACTGGACTTCACCTACAACTGGTACGAGTTGATCAGTGAGGCGACGACGACGTTTACCGCTGCGGGCGTCGAAGCGGCGGTCACGTATCAGCACCGCACCAGCGGCTACGGCGAGTCGCTCGTTCAACTGCACGTCGGCGAACAGAGAATCGACTACGGCTACGAATGGTCCCCGACGGGCGGTTGGCTTCCCGACTCGCGAATCGGCGGCGGTTTCTTCTGGCTGGACTTCAGCTACGACTCGGCCGGCCGGCGCTCGGGGTGGCGCGAGTCCTATTCAGCGATCGAGAAATCGTATGCCTACGACGCCGCGGGGCGGCTTACCTCCTCAACGCTCCCGGGCTCGGAAGGTCAGAGCGTCGGCTGGGACTACAGCCTCGCGGGCTTTCGCGCAAGCATGACCGACCTTGACGGTTCGCACACATACACCTACGACGCGGCCGGCCGGTTGACCGCAGCCACACACCCCACCGAGGACAACCCGGAAGAGGCCTACTCCTACGACGCCGCCGGGAACCGTCGCGTCGCCGGGCAGGAGGCGGGCTTCGACTACGATGCGGCCAATCGACTCCTCGAAGACCCGCGGTTCACCTACAGCTACGACGCGGCGGGTAACCTCACGCAGCGGATCGACAAGACCAGTGGAGAGGCCACAGTCTACACCTACGACGCGGAGAACCGGTTGACCGCCGTCGTGTTACCCGATGCCACGGAGGTCGCGTTTGCGTACGACCCGCTGGGGCGCCGTTGCGAGAAGCGAACGGGTAGTGACGTCACGTACTATGTTTACGACGGAGACGAGGTGCTCGGCGAGTTTGACGGCAGCGGACATCTGCAGCGGCAGTACGTCACGGGTCGCGCTATCGACATGCTGGACGGCTTCAAGACGGGCGGCTCCGCCTCTTACGCGAACTACTTCTACACGAATGATCCACTCGGAACGGTCCTGGCGGTCACCGATGACCGAGGCGATACAGTCCAATCCTATCGGTACCAGTCGTTCGGTGAGCCGGTCTCCAGCGAAGGCTCCTTGGACGACAGCCGGCTCTTTGTGGGGAGCGAGTATGACGAGGAAACGGGTCTGATCTACATGCGACGCCGGTACTACGATCCTGTCACGGGGCGGTTCCTGCAGCGCGACCCCGGCCCGGTTCCCTCCGCACTCGCCCCGTACACGTACGCCGGCAACAACCCCACGAATCAAAGAGACCCGTACGGTTTGGAGCCGAACTCGGGTAACGGCACGTGGGGGAGCCAGTTTCAGGAAGGGGGCATGTTCTACGAAAACGTGGGCAAGCCCGCCTACACGAGTCTGGTGAGCCAGGGTCTCGAGCGCGTCGGCGATATACCGGAGGCCGTCAGTGGCGGCCGTCTGCCCCCCATGCCCGGCGTGGGTGCGGGCGCTGCAGCGGCCTGGGGGCAATGGCGCTCGTGGAACACGGTGATCAGCATCTACGGCGCCGAAAATCCCCCCGAGGCCGGCATTGAGTGGTGGAACAGCCGATGGTGGAACCCCGTCAGCCATCTGACGGAGGGCTTCTTGACCATGGGTGGCCGCCTGCCCCGGCGCGAGGCACATCTCGGTCCGGTCTGCGGTCTGCGCGAGGGCCTACACCAGTTCTTCGTGCTCGGGCTTGGGCTGTAAAGCAGATCACATGCGCTGAAGTCGTGAGTGCGCGACCACGCTCGCGCCGAACCACTCACGGGAAGGTCGGTGTGACCCCTTGCCGATTAAGCGGCACTGTGGGTCCCCCAGGTTTTCAAACCTGGGGAACTGATTGAGATGGGTGCCCCAGGTTTTCGTACGTGTTTAGCGTCCCATGGACTTGGCGGTTAAAGCGCCACTGAACTTGCGCAGTGGGGCACCATAGCGCATACTTCTAATAGCATCGCGTGAAGGCGGTGACAGGAGTAT
>JAUXGE010000340.1 GCA_030622435.1 Planctomycetota bacterium | reverse complement strand
CGGTTGGCAATGGCATTGATCACGACGTACGGATTAGTGACCAGATAGACGAACGCGCCGACCGCGATCCCGCCCACCATGTGAATCAATGCCCTGTGAGGAGTGCCGGCAACCCCGCCGGCTTCACGACGCATGTCGAGCAACACGACCAACGGAATCAACACGAAGATAGGCAGCGACGACAGCACCATCCCGAAGGCCGCACCGCAGCAGATGCACATCAACCAGAAGTCCCTGCCCGGGAACCGGCTCACGCCCGGCCGTTGCCCGTGCGGATCCAGGTGTCGCATGGCAAACAGGACGGCCAGCAGCATCAAGATCGCACCCGGCAGGTGCGGCTTACCCTCATGGGCCATGCATATGACCACGGGCATCAGCGTAAACAGCAGTGCGGCCACGAGTCCGGCGCCGGGTGCCCCGGGTGACCGATCGGGGATTGGGGATTGGGGATTGCGGATTGCGGATTGGGTCGGCTTCTGGGCGCCATGCCAAGGCGCAGGGCCGGGTGCCACTGGTGGCTTGTCCACCAGTGCGGCATGCGTATCGCGCCGGCTGCGGGTGCCATGCCCAAGCGTAGCGCGGGCATGCGCGTGGTCCGCATGTTCACAGGCACCGCCCAAGCGCCGGGCGATAGCGAAGACGACAAGCACCCCGACAAGACCCCATGCGGCCGAGTAAGCCCGGGCGACCACGTAGAACTTCCCGAATTCGTCCGGGTTGTCCAGATAGAAGGTCACGTCGCTGCGCACGTCGATCAGGCCGAGAAAACCGCACGCACCGATTAACGCCCCGACCGGGTAGATGAATGAACCGCCGTATTGATAGAGTCTCGGATCGAGATCGAGCCCGTGAGGGCTCATCCCGGCCAGCGCCATCATCGTGATCATTTCGTCCGGTTGGTACGTGTAGAGGCGATAGCGAAGGTAGATCTTGGCGACGTCTCCGTCAGTGCCCGTGAGAAGGATCGGGGCATCGCCGGTCTTGGCGATCGGATCGGCATCGACGTCGGCCCCGCGGTCCGGCGAGAACTTGTCCGCGCCGCCGGCCAACCGGTAGATCTTCTCCCCCGTCCAGGGCGGATCGCCCCCGAAGAGGTACTTGTCTATCTTCGGACTCGGTAGCCCCCACGTGATGCCGATGACAGAGATGGCGGCGAAGAGGAGGAGGGTCACGATCAGGATCGTGCGTTCGACGAGTTTCGAGATAGCTCGATTGTCGGACATCTATGAGCTGCGGCGCGTTCTGCCGGTCCTTCCGTTCTTCGGCCAACCGGTGTTTACGTGCCTTCGCCGCAACGCTGCGACGATAAGCCCGGTACTGTCGCGGAAGTTCCCACCCACACTTAGGGCAGCGACCGGACACGTTCCTAGTCAGATTGTAGCCACAGCTTGCGCACTCGTCGAAGTCGGGAACCACCGGCTGTGGCCCGACGAACCGGTGGCCGCAGCGAAGACATTTGCGCTCTAACGGCAGCTAGCCATCCTGGGGGCGGCGTACGCTAGCCCCCGGATATTACAGAGCAGGCCTTCAGCCTACGCTCCATCCCACCGATTCTGCCACGGATCCTGAGCGTGCATCTCGCGCCCGGTGTTCGTGGGGATCATCGCTCCGCCGGATTCCCTGATCGGCGATACGTGTCCCGGTGCGGTAGGCCGGCGAGGATAAGAAAGAGGCCCGGTGGGGTGGACCGGGCCTTGGGGAAACCGACCCATGGGGGGACGGGTCGGTTAGAGGACACATTGATAGATCAGCACTTTCTCAAATATCGGTCCTTCACGCAAGAGGAATTTCGCCAAAAAATTGGAATCGGGGTGTCACTGAAGGTGATTATGAGTCCTTGGTGGCTCCGGATCGGGATACGCTGTACGATTAACGCCGTAAACGACCGTCTCAAAGGGTGCAGCCCGGATCGTATCATGGATGGTTTTCGGGGAGAATCTGCGATCCGAGACGGTCGAATCTCGGGTGTGCGCAATTCACGCTTCGGGTATTGTACCTATGGCAACTTTGGGTCGACCGGGAGGTATTCGGTCTTGCGAGCCCTGGGGAGATCGGGAAGCCATGCTTCAGTGCAAAGACTGTGAGTTTTTCCGTTGGGGTTCTGACGGTGCTCCGGAACTCACATGTACCCCGTTTGTCAACATCAAGGAGCCCGAGTGCCTGTTGAAGTGGCAGCTCGTCCAGCTCAACACCGTCGCACGTTCGCACCAGGCCACTCTCGACATGTACAAACGCCTCGCCCCTCTTCAGGAGAAGATGTTCAAGCACATGGAACGGGAGATCGGTGAGGCCGAGGAGTCCGACGGCTGGAAGTACGACAACGACGACGAGGAAGACAATCCGTTTCCGGTTTGAAGGATGGCTACGGAACACGGTACGCACACATTGCTCGACAGATCGATCGTCAGGATAGACTGCGGCGTCAGCTCGCGGAAGTCACGGCCACCATTGTCGGCACCATCACGGCCACCATGATCGCGGCCTGGGCTGCTTGAACGGCTTCGCGCGTCGCCTTGCCCATGAGGTCGCCGCTCGTGAGCTTCTCGATCCGTTTCTTGCGGGCCTTGAGCTCCTTTCTGTCGAACGGGATCTTCAGGAGGTCGGCCCCGTCGGCCAGTGACAGCAGGACGACGGTCCGCGGCTCGACATCTCGCGCCGTCGTGAAGATGGCCTTGCGCAGTCGCTCGATCAGCTTCCGCTCCGGTCGAGGATCGATCTCGGGGTAAATGTTGCGTTTGAATATCAGCAGAACACGGTCCTCGTCCTCTCGCAGGATCCTAAGATCGCACAGGTCCATGGCAACTCGATTCCTGAGTTTCTTGAGGTGGGCGAACCTCGATACCCAGTTTTGAGCCGACGCTCTCCGTTTGGCCGTGGCGATCCGATCGAGACTCTCATCGAGCACGTCGCATCCAAAGGACTTATCGCTGAGGAGGTTGACGAGCTTCTTCTTGCCCTCCTCGACCTCGATGCGACCCGTGAGCAACAGCTCCGCGAGTATTCCGCCGCCCATGGCATAGGAGAACATCGATCCGGCAGCCACCGTTCCTTCCCGGTCTCGCAACGCCAGGAGCAGCATTTCTTCGTGCAGGAACAAGGGTCGTTCTCGGTGCGGCATGGTGCAAGCCTCTCAATCAGGTCGTGCTGTCCCAATCACTGACACTGCATGTACCGTACACCACGGGGTGACTACAGACCATTACAAACCGGCTCTTCCTTCCGAACCGGGCCGACAAACATACACACCGGAAGGCAGCCGATCGGTCGGTTCCGAGCACTCCCAAGTTCGGCCCCGCTTTCCAACTTGTTCCGCGTCGGTCCGACCGGCGGTCCATGGCCCTGAAGCCGCGGCATAAGGATAGTTGCGATTGTCCTTGTCGCCGTGTCGGCGAAACATAGAATACGGCCAGGTGACCAGGAAAGAAGGGAGGTCGCCGCCGAGTCCGGGGGGATGCATGCCGTCCACATCCACAGGTAGGCCGGTGTGACGTCAGCCCTGTCGGTCGGGGCTACGAAAACAGAAGACGAAACGGTAATCAAGCACAGGAGAACAATCATGAAATCCGGCAGAGCCGTTTTTGCGGCGGCGTTAGGCGCATTTGTTCTGACCGGGAGCGTGGCGAGCCAGGCCGCTCCGACGTATGAGATCGACCCGGACCATTCCAGCGTCATCTTCAAGGTGAAGAACCGTGATATTGTGTTCGTCTACGGGCGCTTCAACAAGATCTCAGGATCAATCGTGACGGACACGCTGCGCAAGCCCTCCAAGCTCGATATCACGGCCGAGGTTCAGGCCAAGAGCATCGACACGAACGTCACGAAACGCGACCGGCAGTTGAAGGGTGGCGAGTTCCTCAAGGTCAGTAAGAACCGGTCGATCACCTTCAAGACGAAGGATTCCAAGAGGTTAGAAGATGGCCGGTTCGAACTCGTCGGCGAGTTGACGCTGCTCGGCGTTGCGAAGGAGATTACGGTGATCTTCGAACCAACTGGCACGGGTAAGGCCAGCATGGCCTTTCAGCTCGGTGGGCACATAACGTTCACCATCAAGCGAAGCGATTTCGGGATGGACGCCATGATTCCGGATATCGCCGATGAGGTCACGGTTTTCGTCAGCCTCGAAGGCAAGTTCAACATTCCACCGAGCGGCTAGAGCAAGCTCTATTCTCCTGCAGCGGGGGGAACTCGGATTCGCCCACGGCTTGTACAGATTTCGATGCTGCACAGAAACCGAGACTGTTCTGACGCTTTCTCGTTAGTGATTCGAGGGGTAGTCCGCGGATACGTGACATGCTCGAGCGCGGCAACCGCCAGACACTGGTGGACAAGCCACCAGGGGCACCCGTCACGAGCGAGGTAGGAACAACGGGGAGCGATACGGCAGGTATCGATGGGCGTACCATTGAACGAACGTCCACAGAGTTTGCAGGGCGTATACCGTCGATCGGCGAAGATTGATACTGCTGGCTTCGTCGAAGTATCGCACGGGCACGGGTAAGTCACCCAGACGGAACCCGAAATGAACGGCCTGGACCAGGAACTGGGAATCGAACACGAAGTCATCGCTATTGCGTTCGATGGGTAAGACCTCGAGCACCCTGCGCGTGTAGGCTCGAAACCCGCTGTGCCACTCACCGAGGTTCTGACCCGCCAGGATGTTCTCGATGATGGTCAGGCCTCGGTTGGCGAGATACTTTATCGGCGGCATGCGGCCGGCGAGGGTCTCGGCACGCGTGCGAATCCGATTCCCGATCATGACGTCGCAGATTCCCAGCTTCAGAATGCCGACCGCGTGAGGAACGATCCGGGCGTCGTACTGGTAGTCCGGATGAAGCATCACGACGTAGTCGGCGCCGCGGGCAAGGGCCTCGCGATAGCATGTCTTCTGATTTGCGCCGTATCCCTTGGTGCGTTCGTGGCGGATGAGCGTCACGGGCAACCGCCCGGCGATTGCCACGGTCTCGTCGGTGCTGCCGTCATCGACGACGATGATCTCGTCGATCATCGCGCTGTCGAGATCGGCCAGGGTT
>JAUXGE010000336.1 GCA_030622435.1 Planctomycetota bacterium | reverse complement strand
TGAAATAGCACCGTGCGTCGGTCCGGCGACCTACTGCCCGGAGGAACCGGGAAGCGATGTGTGGGTCCTGAACCTGGGCCCGCAGCACCCGGCGACGCACACGACGCTGCGCCACGTGCTGGAGCTGGACGGTGAGCGAATCGTCAGTTGCACGGTGCACATCGGGTATCTCCACAGCGGGTTCGAGAAGCTCGGAGAGGACCTGAACTACAATCAATTCGTCGTCGTAACCGACCGGATGAACTACGTTTCGCCGATGGCGAACAACATCACGTGGCACCATGTGTGCGAGAAGCTCTTCGGGATCGAGATCACGCCTCGGTGCAAGGTCCTTAGAACGATCATCGCGGAACTCGCGAGAATCCAGGATCACCTGCTGTGTGTCGGATGTACGGGCTTGGACCTTGGCGCGTTTACGGCGTTCATGTTCCCGTTCAACGCTCGTGAGGGCATCAACGATCTGTTCGAGGAGCTTTGCGGCCACCGGTTCACCACCGGCTACACTCGCGTCGGCGGGCTGATGCAGGACATGCCGACGGGCTGGCCTGGGAAGGTGAAGACTTACTGCACGGAGGCGTTGCCGCCGGCGCTCGAGGATCTCGAGCGGTTGTTGACCCGGAATCGGATCTTCGTAGAGCGAACCAAGGGCATCGGGTACATCAGCCACGATGACGCCGTTCGCTGGAGCCTGACCGGCCCGCTGGCCAGAGGGAGCGGTGTTCGGCGCGACATCCGCAAGGACGAGCCATACCTGTGCTACGCGCACGACTGGGACGGGAACGGCAGTTCGGCTGTCGACTTCAAGGTGCCGATCAGCCACGGTGGCGACTGTTTCGCGCGGTATCAGGTCCGCCTGGCCGAGCTTCGGGAATCGGCGAAGATGGTCCTGCAACTGGCGGATAACATCCCCGAAGGACCGGTCAACGTCTTGCCGGACGAGAAGACGACTCTCCCCGACAAGGATGCGGTTCATACGAGTATCGAGGGTCTGATCCACCACTTCGAGCGGATTATGACGAACCGCGGTTTCCGGCCACCAGTCGGCGAAGTGTATGGCTCCAACGAGACGGCCAACGGCGAGCTCGGGTTCTATCTGGTAAGCGACGGGGGCAACACCCCATACCGGGTGCGATGCAGACCCCCGAGCTTTATCAACTACCAGTGCTTCCCGCATCTGGTCGTCGGGCATCAGATAAGCGACGTGATCCCGGTGCTCGGCAGTTTCAACATCATAGCAGGCGAGATGGACCGGTAGGGGATTAAAGATTACGAATTACGAATTACAAATTGCGGATTGCCGATTGCGGATTGAGAGGCTGGTAACTTCAGGAAGATGTAGAGCGACGGATGGCTTGGAAGGCGATAGATCGTAATACTCCGGTGGTTGGCGCGGATGCCGAGCCGGCCTTGAGTGAGGCCGTAAGGGAAAAGATCCGTTCGTTCTTCGATCGGTACGAGACTAAGCGGGCGGTCCTGTTGCCTGCGCTGCACGTGGTTCAGGATGCACTCGGCCATGTGTCCTGGCAGGCAATGGTGGAGGTCGCGGCATTGCTGGAGCTTCCTCCGTCCGACGTAATCGATACCGCTTCGTTCTACACGCAGTACTGGACTCACCCCAAGGGTCGGAAGGTGATCACCGTTTGCCGAAGCCTGACGTGCGAGGTGATGGGTGGGCCGGCCGTGCTTGCGGAGATCAAGAAGCAGCTCGGGATCGGTGAGCATGAGACTACTCCCGACGGCAATTACAGCCTGATGACGGAGGAGTGTCTTGCCGGTTGCGATCACGGCCCGTGCATGCTGATAAACGAGAAGATGCATAAGTGTGTCAAGCCGGCGGACGTGGCGAAGATTCTGGCGGATCCCGATAACGATCGGATCGACTCCGAGCGGAGCGATCTTTTCGACGCACCCCGGATGACGGGTGACGCTGCACGGAAGGCACCGCCGCCGGGATAGGTTGCGGATGCCGGTGCCACACCGGATGTTGGTGGGCTATCGCAGGACTTGCATGACTCGCAGGTTTCGAGGGCTGAGACAGGCGCGGTGGTCTGCGAGGCTGACAGAGGGACGGTGGGTCGATGCCCGCGAAGGGACGCTCGAGTCCGTTGGAGGTCCTCGACCTGGGTGGATCGGGCGGACGCGAGGAGTCCAGGCGGGCGATTTGGCTCGGCGCGGTGGTGGTACTGCTGGCGTGTGGTTTTCTGATTGAGGCGAAGCTTTGGCGACCGGATACGACATTCACGATCAAGCACAACGTTCAGATCGCGGAAGCGGGCGCGTGGTGGCAGGGTCGGCTGGATCTGGCGGAACGACGGTGGGATACGGCGCTGAAGGACGGTCGCGTCTACAGCTGCTATCCGCCGTTGTTCTCGTTCATCGCGGCGTTGTTGTGGCCGGTCTTCCAGGGTGTTCCGCACGGGTTTGTCGTGCTGCTCGTGTTGCCGATTCCCTTGCTGGCTTATGTACTCTTCCGTCGTCGAACCGGTTCGGCGGCGTGGGGGGCGTTGTTGGCAGTGGGGCTCGTTTGCGGCACGTCGGCATTCCCGGTGTTCGACAAGACGCTTCGCGGCGCCAGTCATTATTACATCAATCACGCGCTGGCGATGATCGGGTTGCTCATCCTGCTGATCGAGTCCTTCGGTCGGCGGCGCGTTTGGGTTGCGGGGGTGGGATTGATCGCAACGGCGCTCTCGCGCCAGTTAACGGTCGCCTACCTTCTGCCTCTGATCTGGTTGGCGATGCACCGTGCGGGCGTTTCGAGCGGGACCGACGAACCGGATTTACCCGGTGGGTGCGCAGGACGCGGTCGGTCGGGCCGGCTGACTGTAGTGGTCGTCACCGGTCTTATCATCGTCGCGGTCCACATGACGGTGAACACGCTGAAGTTCGGGAGCCCGCTGGATACGGGCTACTCGTACATCTTCAACGATCGATCCGGCGACCGCTTTGCGGACGACGTGGCGGCGCACGGGTTGTTCTCGCCGCACTACGTCCCGCGGAATCTGTATTACACGAACCTCGGTTTTCCTCAATTGCACCGTATCGAAATGGTGGGGGAGTCGCAGGTCCACGTCCGCCCCAACACGATGGGCACGGGGATATGGTGGACGACGCCGCTGTTGCTTTGGGTGCTGGTGGACATTCGTCGGCTTGTGGCCGACCCGCTGAGTCGGATGTATCTGATCGCAACCGCCCTTGTTGTCATGGTGCTTTTGTTCTATCACAATACCGGGGCCCAGCAACGCGGGTTCAACCGGTTCTCGTTGGACTATGTTCCGGTGTTGATGGCGCTTGTGGCGCCAATGTGCGTGGTCGGTCGGCGGCGATGGATCACCCTGGCCATGGTTGTCTGGGGCGTGTTGTATTTCCGGTTTTGGCTGGCGTGGCCTCATGTACGTGTTTGGTGAATCTGGTTGGCAGGCGTAATGGCCGATAGCTTCGAACCAGTCTTGCTCAGGAACGTCGGCGTCGAGAACTCGACGGCGCTGAAGGTGTACGAATCCCGCGGAGGGTATCGCGCGGTGCGCCAGGCACTGAAGCAGACGCCTGGTGAGATTACTGAAGAGGTCAAGAAGGCAAACCTGCGCGGTCGTGGAGGGGCGGGTTTCCCGGCGGGTGTGAAATGGGGTTTCCTTCCTCCGAATCGGACGGTCACGCTGCTATGCGTCAACGGGGACGAATCCGAACCACCGACCTTCTCGAATCGCGTCCTGATGGAAAAAGACCCGCATCAGTTGATAGAGGGCGTGATTATCGCGGCTTACGCGACACAGGCTCGGATCGCCTACATCTACCTTCGCGGCGAGTTTCACGAGCAGTTTCACATTCTGCAGAAGGCGATCGACGAGGCCTATGTGGCCGGCTATCTCGGCAAGCGGGTCTTCGGCGGCGATTACTCCCTCGAGTGCTACATCCACCGGGGAGCGGGTGCATACGTTTGCGGTGAGGAGACCGGGCTGATCGAATCGATCGAGGGCAAGCGCGGCTGCCCAAGGATCAAACCGCCGTTCCCGGCGGTGGAAGGTGTGTTCCATAGGCCGACTGTCGTGAACAACGTCGAGACGATCTCGTGCATCCCGCACATTATCGAGCGTGGTGCCGAGTGGTTCGCCGGTGTCGGTCCTCAACACAGCACGGGACCGAAGCTGTTCTGCATCAGCGGACCGGTGAACAAGCCCGGCTGCTACGAGGCGGCCATGGACATCACCGTTCGTGAACTGATAGAACGCGAGGACATGGGCGGGGGGATGCAGCCGGCGCGGAAGGTTAAAGCCGTGTTCCCGGGCGGCGTGTCGATGGGTGTTCTAACGGCCGACGAACTCGACATGAAAATGGACTTCGACGATCCACAGCATTACGGTCTGCTGGGTCTGGGCACGGCGGCCGCCGTCGTGATCGACCAGGATACGGATATCCGAATCGTGCTGCGGAACGTGGCTCGGTTCTTCGGTACGGAGTCGTGCGGTCAGTGTACGCAGTGCCGGGAGGGGACGGCCTGGATGTACAAGATCGCGTCTCGCATCGCCGACGGCGCGGGGCGCATAGAGGATCTCGACATCCTGCTCGATACTGCGCGGAACATGGGCATGATGCCGGGACTTAGCATCTGTGGGCTGCCTGACGGGGCAACGTACCCGATCGAGACTATCGTAAAGAAGTTCCGCAGCGAGTTGGAAGATGCGATTCGGGCTCAGCCGGACGGCCGAGTCGAGTCGGCAATGAGTGCGGTGAACTAGACGCTAATGGCGAAGATCATCATCGACAATCAGGAAGTCGAGAGTCCCGAGAGCGTGAATGTCTTGCAGGCGGCGCTCGAGGCCGGCTTCGACGTACCGCACTACTGTTACCATCCGGGCCTCAGTGTAGCGGCGTCGTGCCGGCTCTGCCTGATGGAAATGAAGATGCCGCATCCCCAGACCCGAGAGATGGTCTGGTCCCCGAAGCTGGTGCCGTCCTGCCAGACGCCGGTGCGCGACGGGATGGAGGTTCGCTTCGATTCGGAGGTTGTCAGGAAGAACGTCAAGGCCTGCATGGAGTTCCTCCTGCTGAATCACCCGCTGGATTGCCCGGTGTGCGACCAGGCGGGC
>JAUXGE010000071.1 GCA_030622435.1 Planctomycetota bacterium | reverse complement strand
TGGTCAACTGATGTTAACGCAACGCAACGAGGCGTTGATTGGCAAATGAGAATCGAAGACGCGAGGTGCAAACTGAAGTCCGTGTACCCGAACATTAAGCTGTGACAAAGCACTAGGGTGGTTGTCGTGGCGCTACGGACGAATGCTCTACGGCCATACCCCCGTCAATATGCGGGAGAGGATTGAAAACCGGATCGAAACGTTTCACAATCAGGGCAGAAGCAGGAGTCTGAGATGGAAGGTGCCGTGCGGTGGCCCACCGTAGTCTCACCGACCCGGCCCATGCCGGGTGGAGACGGGGATCGGATGGCCGCCGTCTCGGCGCGCGGTTTCCCGTGAAGGGGGTATGTGCTTTGCTCCAGTACTCGTTCAACGTCCCTCAGAGAGAATCCACAGATTGCGCAGAAACGGAGCAGCAAGGCGCCTGGAGCGGCACAATCAGTGTCATCTGCGCAATCTGCGGATGACAAATGCCCAGCCAGGAATGGGATCATAAAGTCTGACGTTCGTATCGGGAGGCGTACCTGCCGCTGGTGGAGTCAAGGAGATACCCCCTTCCCGTGAATTCATGAAGGAGAAGACACAATGCTTGGACACCGACTTGGGCGTACATTTACGGCCTCGGATCATGAGAAAAGCTGGTCATCTCTGACAGTTGTATGTCTGACGGCTGTCACCCTGTACTCCGGGTGTGCTGCCACGTCGCCGGGGAAACCAGAGCCGTATGCAGAACCCCCCGGTGCAGAGGCTAGGTCTCGGGCACCGGCAGAGGACTTCGCAGCTCAATCCGCCACAGATCTGGGTCACCGTGTTCTAAGGGTGCGTGAAAAGCTGGAGGCTTTCTGCCAGGAGAAAGGTATTCCGGGGGCCACATTGGGTTTCATGCTGGCGGACGGTCGCAGGGCGTCGACGGCTGCTGGTGTCTCGTGCCGCTCCGACGGACGGGCAATGGTGCCCGGCGACCGGATGCTCTCGGGCAGCATTGGCAAGACTTACGTCGCGGCCGTGTTGCTCCAGCTCGTCCAGGAAGGTCGAGTCGAGCTGGACCGGAGGATTTCGCACTGGTTTGGTGAGGACGAATGGTTCACGCGGTTGCCCAACGGACCGGACATCACGCTGCGTATGCTGATGAACCACACGAGCGGGATTCCGCGTCACATTTTCATGTCGGACTTTCAGGCCGCCGTAAAGGCTCAGCCGCTGAAGGTGTGGAGGCCCGAGGAGATGGTGGCGTATGTGCTCGATGTCGAGCCGGCATTTGAGGCCGGGCAGGGGTGGTCCTATGCCGACACGAACTACATCCTGGTCGGCATGATCATCGAACGCGTCACGGGACGGACGTATTACGAGGAGCTGACTGATCGAATTCTCAGGCCGCTGGGACTGGCCGATACGACGCCATCCGATCGACCGGATATTCCGTGGCTGGCATGTGGATAC
Source organism: Planctomycetota bacterium (assembly GCA_030622435.1). Lineage (GTDB taxonomy): Bacteria > Planctomycetota > Phycisphaerae > UBA1845 > UBA1845. The sequence continues at coordinate 13,874 of JAUXGE010000071.1, read as the reverse complement.
ACTTCCGAGAATAACCCGTTCTCGCTTCCGATCGAGGCGGCTCGCCGAGGTTATTACGCGATGAATCCACAGCTCGAGTGGACCGGGGGCGGTCTTGCATGTACGGCGCTGGATCTGGCTCGCTGGGCGTGGCTGCTGTACGGCGGGCGCGTGCTTCAGGCAGACACGCTCCAGCACATGCTCGACGGGGTCCCGATGAAGGAGGGCTCCCAGCAGCTTTATGGTCTGGGCGTCATGCTGAGATCCAGCGAGCGCGACCGGGTCCTCGGACACAGCGGGTGGATGCCGGGGTACGTCTCGATGATGGCTTACTACCCGGATCACTCTGTGGCGGTGGCCGTCCAGGTCAATACCGAGGTCGGTGTGACCGGCGCGTCGTTGCAGGGCCTGCTGGACGAGGTGGTGGGGGAACTGGTACAACACTGAGCGACTAGGGCAGGGCTGGCGGCCTGTTGAAGCAGGGTTCCTCTCGTGTGGCACCGGATTCCAACCGGTGAGGGCGCGGGCTGAAGACTCGCGCCACACTGTTCTCCAACGGACGGCCAAGGAGTGACGGATGGAATGGGAGCTGGGCGACGACGATCGGATGCTCGTGGAGGGAGCTCGCGAGTTTGCTCGGGGTGAACTGATCGCAAAGGACAAAGTCTGGGACGAAAAGGAGCAGTCCCTTTGTGGAATCCTCCCGCAGCTCGCGGAGATGGGTTTCATGAACCTGCGGATCCGGAGTGAATACGACGGGCTTGATTGCCCGATGGAGGTTTACTCGCACATCCTGCACGAGCTGGCCTACGCATCTCCCGCCGTCGCCGTCGATCTCAGCGTGCATAACATGGTTGGCGAGGTTCTTCAGACCTTCGGAAGCGAAGAGCTTCGCCGGCAGATCTTGCCGACCTGGGGAACGGCCGAGTCCCTCGGAACGTTCGCCATCAGCGAGCCCGACGCCGGGTCCGACCCTTCGTCGATCCAGACAACCGCAGAACTCAAGGGGGATCACTATCACCTCAACGGATCGAAGATGTGGATCACGAACGGGCTCAGCGGTCGCTGGTTCATGACCCTGGCGCGCACGGGAAAGGGCAAAAAAGGCGTCTCCGCCTTCTGGGTGGATGGTAATTCCAATGGTATCGAGCGCCTCGCGATCAAGGGCAAGATGGGCCAGCGGGGCAGCGAGTTGGTCTCGGTACACCTGGACGAAGTTGAGGTTCCGGTCGGTTGTCGTCTCGGGAGGGAGGGCCAGGGCCTGCAGATAGGTCTGGCGGCCCTCGATGGAGGCAGGATCGGAATCGCCAGCCAGGCCTCCGGCATTTCGGAGGCATGCCTTGACGAGATGTGTGCTTACGCCAAGGAACGCCAACAGTTCGGTCGGCCAATCGCCGACTTTCAGGCCATTCAGTTCATGATCGCCGACAGCTTGGTCGAACTCGACGCGTCGCGCGCCCTGACGCTGGCTGCCGCCCGCCTCCACGATGCGGGGAAGCCGTATTCCGTGGCTGCGGCCGAGGCGAAGCTCTACAGCACCGAAGCCTGCAACCGAGTCGCGTACCGTGCCGTGCAGGTCCACGGGGGAACGGGCTATGTAAACGAGTCACGCGTCGAGCGACTCTATCGCGACGCCCGGGTCACCACGATTTACGAAGGCACCAGCGAAATCCAGAGGATCGTCATTGCCCGCGGAGCGCTGAAGTAATCCGTCGAGAGCCCTGAGACCGGACCGTTTTACAGCGTGATGACCTTTGCAGCCGCATGCAGGGTAGTGAGGATTTCGTCCATGTTGCTGATGTGATCGAGCATCAACTGGTCACGGATGCCGTAATGATCCACGCACGTGCCACAGACGAGGACATCAACGCCCTTCTCGTGCAGCAGGCCCAACTCGACCGCGACGTATGAGTCTTTGACGGCCAGGCGGACGCCGGCGTTGTACAGCACGATCGTGTCTAGATGCTTCGCGCCGGCCAGCTTGCGCAGGTACGTGCCGAGTAGTTTCCGCCCCAACTCTCGATCACCTTGCCCCATCTGATCCATGTTGATGACAACGACCGTTTTCATCGACGGCTCCCTGCTCGAGTTTCGTGCCCTTCGGGCATGCTGCGCCCGTACGGAGGAAGACGCTACGTTATCGGCAAGGCCCGTTGGAGGGCAAGAGCGCGGACGGAAACTCCTGCCCATGGGTCCCGTGGCAGAATCGGCGGACGCCAAAAAACCTCAGTGCGGGTCGTTGTTCCGCGCCGGCTGAATGCCGGCCTCCCTCTTCCCGGCGACTGGCGAACTTCCAGGCCTGGGCGGGAGAGCCACCCGCCCCGATCACACCCGCCTTGACAGCCTGTTGAAGAAGTCGTTTCCGGTCTCCCAGGTGTAGCGCCACTCCTTGTGGGTGGCGTCATAACGGCATTCTCGTCGCGCACGAGGGACGACGCTACATTATTCATCAGGCTGTTGATTGTAACACCCCCGGTTTTCTTCCTACGAGACGATGCGAGGTGCCCAATGAGGATGAGGACGCAACCCTGAGCGAGAAACTCACAGGGCTGTTCGAATTCGGAGAAATGTCGAGGTTGCGTTATCACCGATCCGACGCCATATTGCGGCCAAGGCCCTGGGCGTCGGGTGCCGGCGCCCTTGTGAAGGAGTTGAACCGTGTCGCTAATCAAGGATCTGTTTCGTGAATCGCCGTTCGAGCCGCTGCGTTACCACATGAAGATGGTGATGGAGTGCGTGGTGTTGGTCAGGCCGATGTTCGAGGCCGTCCGAGACCGTAAATACGACGATTTGCAGGCGTTGGCAAAGAAGACGTTCAAGACAGAACACCAAGCAGACCTCATCAAGGACGACATCCGCCAGACGATACCGAAGCGTTTCTTCCTCCCCGTCTACCGCGGCGATCTGCTCGGTTACGTGAAGCTTCAGGACGACATGGCGGATTCGGTGGAGGATATAGCGGTTCTGCTTACGATCAAGAACTTGGAGTTGCCTGAAGTCCTCGTGGAGCTGACGTTCGAGTACGTGGCGAAAGTGGAGGGGGTTTGCCACAAGACGTGTGAGATTGCGGACTTTCTCCCGACGCTCGTCGATGGCGATATGGTGGGCGACGAGGCCGAGCGAGCGCTGTCGATGGTCGCGGAAGTCGAGAAGGCGGAGTGGGAGGCCGACCGGATCCAATACACGTTATCGCAGAAGCTGTTCGCTCTCGAGGACGAGATGAAGGCAACCGACATCCTGTTGTGGTTTCGTGTTTTTGGAGAGCTGGGCCAACTCGCCAACTTCGCGGAGAAGACCGGCGACCGGCTCCGGCGGATGTTGTCTACCTAGGCGGCGCTGCCTCCGGAGATTCATCCATCAACGTTTCTCTACTGGACCTGCATAAGGCACACAGACAACACCCGGCGTGGTGAGGGTCAGCCTTGAACCGAATCAAACCGGATCCACACTACGTTGACCGGCACCACGGTGCACCGGGCGTTGTTTCTTCCCAATCATGATCGAACTCAGCGCGCTTAGTGGCTTCCAACTCGCTTGCCTGGTCCTGGCCGTCGGCATGCTGGCGTGGGACACGGTCGAGGTGGGTCGCAACGACGCTGCCAATCTCATCAACGCGGTCTTCGGAGCGCGCGTGCTCTCTCGGCGGACGGCGATTCTCCTGGCTGGAACCGCTGTCGTCGCCGGCGCCATGCTCAGCTCCGATGTGATCGACACGGCTCGGAAAGGCATTTTCGATCCCACGGGAGTTGGGACTCTGAATGCGGTTCTGACGATCTACATCTCCGTCTACATCGTGGATACGGTTCTGCTCTACGGTTACTCGGCGTTCGGGATGCCGGTGAGCACGACGGCCTGCCTTGTTTTCGAGCTGCTCGGTGCGGCGTTGGCCATCGAAGCGTCGACGGTCAATTGGGACAAGGCGACCAAGGTCATGGCCGGAATCGTGTGCTCGATCATACTGACCGGATTTGCGGCCTTTTTGATCCAGCGTGCCGTGCGCGGCGCCGTCCGCGATAGGACAACGCATCTGGCAACCCTGCTTCTCCATGGTGGCTGGGTCGGCGGTGGATTGACGGCGGGGTTGTGTTACTTCCTGCTGCTCAAGGGTATGAAGAATGTTTCTTGGGTGAAGGAGCTTCAGGCCTGGATTTACCGGATCGGGGACTCCAGTGACGTGTTCAGTGGAGGCGTCCTATTACTTCTCGTCATGTGGGGAATCTTCGCCATCATCATTCATGCGTTGCTGGTTATCTACCGCCGGCGCGCGGCCAAGCTCCTCTTTCCCGTGCTGTGCGTCCTGGGGATGATGGCCATGTCGTTCGCGTTTGGTCAGAACGATCTGGCCAACTGCGCCTCACCTGGGTTGTCGGCACTCCAGCTTCTCCGTGCGCAAGACGTGGAGATTGGCACGAAAGTGCCCATTGCCTGGTGGATGCTGCTGGGATGCGGGATCCTGCTTGTCATGGGTATGGGAACTCAGAACGCGGAGCGTGTTACGAAAGCGGCCGTTTCGACTGGTAGCATGGGGGACCACGTGGCGCTGTGGGCGCCGCGCTGGTGTGTGGGGCTCGCAACCCGCATCTTGCGGTTCCGCAAACGTGCACCTGCTCTGGCACCGCGGGTGGCGTTGACGCCGGCTGGAAAGACCCTGCACTACGATACGCTGCGCGCCTGCGTGATCATGTCGGTTTCCGCGAGTGTGATTGCCACGGCCAGCAGCCTGGCGCTCCCGGTGTCCACGACCTACGTTGCTTTCGCCGCCGTGGTGGCCACAGGGATGGCCGATCGTATTTACCAGCGCGGCGATGCGGAACTCAAGCTCGGCCGGACGATCTGGGTGTTCACCAGTTGGGTCCTTTCGGCTCTGATCGCTGCGGTGGCGACGGCCCTTGTCGCCACGGCAGTCTATCACCTATCCCTGTTTGGCATGTTCGGCTGCCTCGTGGTCAACCTCCTCGTCCGACGGACACTCAAGAGGCGAGCCGATCGGCAAGCTCGACGTGTAACGGAAGAAGCCTACGAACGTGCACACCCCGATGAGTTCGCGCTCGAGCAGGAAGATGCATAGTATTTTGTCTACCAACCGGCACACTTAGTGGGTGACACAACCTCCGCAGGATACTCCTCCAGACCCCGATTCCCGCGGCATTTCAGACTACTTCGTGGACGGGGTGATTGTTACCTCAAGAGGTCTCCCTCAACGTCCGAAAACCGAATCGGTGGAGCACAATGTAGCACCGGTGTCTCTAGACGACCCGGTGCCGATGCTATCGGTTCGTCTCCATCAGCGTGACCGCCCTCGATAGAGAGGCGCCGGCCCGACAGGTGGGTCTCATGCCGGTGTTCCGCGCGTGATGGATCCACTCGAACGGGCTGAGGAAACCCGTTGATCGTGTACCTCAGCTTACTCGAGCAGTCGGCGGCCTTTGAGAAAACGTGATGATTCCATCTAATCTGAAGCATCTTGTTTGCCCTGAGACTCACGGGCCGCTGCAAGTCGAGGCCGTCAAATCTTCAGGCGAGGATATCCTGGAGGGGCAGCTGATCGGTGATGGGGGGATGGTGTATCCGATTCATGCCGGGATTCCGAGCTTCGTTCCCGAGCACGTCCTTAGGACCCAGACCGTTCGGTCGTTCGCGCAGAAATGGGCGAAGCACAAGTACTATCGCGCGCACACGGGCCGGTTCTACACGGACTGGTACCTGCAACGATACGGTTTCTTCGAGGACGCCAAGCTGCGAGAGTTCCTTGCGGGGATGGAGTTCATTCTTGACGCCGGGACAGGTGCAGGGCGGGATGCGGCAAATCTGGCCGAGCGTTCGACGGCCTCGGTCTTCGGCGTGGACACGTCCCATGAGGCACTCGAGGTGGCGAGGCGCGAAGTGACGAACGAACGCGTGGCGTTCGCGCATGCGGACATCAACCAACTGCCGTTCCCGGACGACTTCTTCGATTTCATCAACTGTGATCAGGTGATCCACCACACGCCTGATCCACGGAGCGCATTCGAGAATCTGCGCCTCAAGCTCAAGCCGGGCGGTCGCATCTGTTGCTACGTCTACAAGAAGAAGGCGACGATCCGCGAGATGACCGACGACGAAGTACGCCGCCGCATCAGCCATCTGCCGATCGACGAGGCCTTGCAGGTCTGCGAAGGCATAACGCGCCTCGGGCAGACGCTCGCCAACCTGAACGTGAGCGTGGAGATCGAGGAGGACATCCCGGTCCTCGGGATTACGAAGGGCAAGGTCGATCTTCAGCGGTTCTTCCACTGGAACGTGATGAAGTGCTTTTGGAACGACGAGTTCGACTTCTTCACGAACAACATCATCAACTTCGACTGGTACCACCCCGAGTATTGCTTTCGTTTCGAGCCCGATGAGTTCAAACGGTGGTTCGCTTCGGGCTGGGAGATCGAGGCCTGGGACGTGCAGGAGGCGGGCATCAGTTGCCGTGCCCGGAAGATCTGACCATGTGCGGGATTCTCGGCGGACTCAACACGGATTTCGACACGCGAAGCACGGATCGGCTGCGCCACCGGGGACCGGACCAGGCCTGCTTCGTCACGGAGGAGGTCCCCGGGTATGGAACCCTCGCCTTGGGTCAGACACGCCTCAACATCGTCGACCGCCGTGACATCGATCTGCCGGTGCGCGTGGCTGGCAACACGATCCTGTTCAACGGGGAGATCTACAATCATCCCGAGCTACGCGCCGAACTGACGGCGCTGGGCTGGACATTCGAGACGAAGACTGACACGGAAGTGGCATTGGTTGCCTACCTTCAGTGGGGTCCGGAATGCCTCGAGCGCTTCAACGGGATGTTCGCCCTGGCGATCTGGGACGGCGAGCGGTTCTTCTGTGCCCGGGACCGGATGGGACAGAAGCCGTTCTTCTATCGATATGTCGGGGATACCTTCGAGTTCGCCTCGGAAATCAAGGCGTTTTCGGATCTCGAGTTCGTCTCTCAGGACGTTTTCGATCTTTTCGAGTTCTGTTTCAACGAGCACACGCTGTACAGAGACATACACGCCCTGCCGCCGGGTAGCTACCTCGTGTACGACCTGTCCCGTGGTACCTGCCACACCCGGTCCTATTGGGACATCGAGCATCAGGTCGGACACCGGATCATCGACGAGGATCAGGCGGTCGATTCGTTCGTCGAACTCCTGGAGGATGCGGTTCGGCTGCGGTTGCGCGCCGACGTGCCGGTTACCCTGTTCCTCTCGGGAGGGCTGGACTCAGCTTTGATCGCCAGGCTCGCCGGCGTCGAGGAAGCTTTCACCTGCCAGTTTGCGGAGTTCGCTCGGACGATCGACGAGGAGACGTACGCCCGCGATCTGGCTGATCGTCTGGGCATGGCGCTGAATCTCGTTCGTCCGACCCGTGACGAGTTTCTGCACGATCTGGCGTCAATGGCCTATCACCTGGAGATGCCGACCGGCTCGTTCAGCGTCTTCCCGCTGTACCGGCTCGCCAGTGCCTGCCATGAGGCCGGGTACAAGGTCGTTCTTTCGGGCGAGGGTTCGGACGAGTTGTTCGCCGGGTACGTGCGTAACGAGCTGCTCCTCGGCGATCAGCAGACGATAGAGGGCCCCAAACAGCGGCACTACTCGTCGATGCTTCAGCGATACCACGGCAGCGATCTGGATCGGTTCTGTCGAATGGCGTCGCGCAGCGGGCTGGTCGGGGCATCGTTGATGAAGATGTTCCTCGCCGAGTACTGGAGCGAACGCAAGAGCATGCTCGAGAACGTCAGTTATATAGAGAGCCGGATATTCTTGCAGCCGCTGTTGCAGATGGCGGATCGGATGTGCATGGCCCACAGCGTCGAGGCGCGATGCCCCTTCCTGGATTACCGGCTGGTGGAGTTCGCCTTCTCGTTGGACGACTCCCTGCGATTCCGCGACGGGACCGGGAAGTGGATCGTCCACCGTGCGGCCGAGAAGGTGTTGCCTCCCGGCTCGCTCGTGCTTCGCCGAACGGTCAAGCACGGGTTGCCCACGCCGGTCAACCTCTGGATGCAGGGCCGGCACAGCTTCGATCGCAGGTACTGGAACACACTCATGACCGCGGAGTGCATCAAGAGCCTGCTCGTTCGTCCAGAGCAGGCAGTGTCCAAACGCGAAGCACCGGTGCCGGTCATGGCATTTGATGGGCCGACTCGAACGATCGAGTCGGGATCGATACTCCGGAGTCGAATGCAATGAGTCGGTGTTCCCGACAAAACCGCCCCGTTGACCGCGACGGAATCGTCCTTTCGGTAATCGCGCCGTGCTTCAACGAGCAGGACAACATCGACCGGCTCGTTGAACGAACGATGGCCGTGTTCGACGGGATGGGGATTGCCGCTGAGCTGCTGCTCGTGGACGATGGCAGCACGGACCTCACGTGGAATGAAATCGTCCGGCATTCACAGCACGAGACGCGGGTCCGCGGAGTGAAGCATACGTCGAACCGGGGGATCGAATGCGCGTGGCGAAGCGGTCACGAGGTGGCCGCCGGAGAGTTGATCTGTCTGATCGATGCCGACTTGCAGAATCCACCGGAGGAGATCACGAAGCTATACAAGGCCTACCTGCACGAGCTTCCCGACATCGTCCAGGGTGTGCGCCACGCCGTAAAAGGGGCGTCCCGTTACCAAGTGTTAAGCCGCGGTCTGAACCTCATCTTGAATACTGTCTTCCGCATGCACTCGAAGGACAACAAGTCCGGATTCCTGTTGTGCCGGCGCGACGTTCTGGGGCTCCTGCTCCAGCATAGATACAAGTACCGCTATTTCCAGAGCTTCATCGGTGTCTCGGCTGGAGCCCATGGCTACACTATCGCCGAAGTGGACTCTCGCTTCGACCACCGCCATGCAGGTCGGTCGTTTTTGAGCCGCTTCCCATTCCTCGTGTCAGCGCGCATTCTCTGGGAGCTGCTGAAGTTCCGGGTCGAGACGTGGAAGGCGAGGGCACCGAAGCGGACAAATGTGCGGACCTCCCGATCGACCGGGTGGTCGATGGCGACGGTCCTCGGGAAGCCGGTTTCAGGAAAGGCGTAGTGCCGACCCAACCGATCAGCATAACCGACGTCGAACGCTGGAACGACGAGTTCGCTCGTACGCATGACATCGACGAGTACTACACCCGTTCGAGCTTCCTGATCCGCTGGATCGAACGTCGCCGGCTGTCCATCATAAGAAAGATGATCGCGGCGAAGCCCGGCGAGAAGATCATCGAGGTCGGTTGCGGTGGAGGGCACGTGCTTGGATTGTTTCGCGAGTCGGATCTGACGGGTGTCGATGTGTCCGGCGAGATGCTGCAGCGGGCCAGGCGGAATCTGAAAGGATACCGTGTGCGCCTGTTGAAGGGTGAACTGCACGAGCTGAGTCTGCCCCATGCCGGCTTCGACAAACTCATCTGCACCGAAGTGTTGGAGCACGTCATCGATCCGGTTTTTCTGATCGGTGAGATGAAGAATCTCGTGCGTCCAGGCGGACGTGTAGTCATCACGTTCCCGAACGGACCACTACTCGATCGCATCAAGAGAGTGATTCGCCGTTGGCATCTGATGGTGCTTCCAGTGTTTCACCGAATATCCTGGGGCGGCGACGAGTGTCACCTTCACGTCTGGTGTGTGGCCGAGATGCGGGCGATGCTCTCGCAACACCTCACGATTCTACGTGAACAGTTCGCGCCCTATCGATGGTTGCCGATTCGGTGCTGCTTCCTGTGTTCGGCGGATGGATGAAGGGATAATCCCGGAAGGTCCGTCACACGAGTCTGCAATCGCTCAAAGGCGACATCGGTAATCCCAGCTCACGCATGTAGCTCAGGGTTGTGCGTGTCAGCCGGACCAGGCAATCCTATGCCGGTTTGGTCCCGCTCATCACAAGTGAGCCGGCGATTTCTTTGACCAGCGGAATCCTCTCGAGGATCAGCCCGACTCGGGTACCGAGGCGGATGAGTCTGGAGGACAGGCGTGGATGAACGAAATCGAACGGCCTGACCGACACATCTGCGAAACCGGCTGCGTTCAGACATCGCCGGGCCTTCCACCGGCCAAAGTAGCGTTCGTCCGGCGACATGTGGAGCCGTCTCATGGCAAACGGCCGGGGGAGAGCACTGTAAAATGCCTGCTGGGGATTGGCGAGATTCGGCTCGAAGAACAGGATCCGACCACCCGGCTTGAGCACGCGAAACACTTCTCGCAGGCACTGGAGCATCGGCGTGTGGTGAACAATCGCATACCCCGTAACCACATCAAACCCATTGTCCGGATAGCTCATCGAGCAAGCGTCCATAGTCTCGCATACGAGATTGGGATGTTCCTGCAGCTCCCTCGACGCCAAAGCGACAGACTCCGTTGAGACATCGCTTGCCACAAGGCGAAGTGTTGGACAGAGATCGAGCACGGCTTTTGTATAAGCACCGGTTCCACAACCGATTTCGAGGACATTTGGTTCGTGCAGGCCCTCGAGCAATTCCACCAACATGAGGGCCCGGCGTCTCGTTCGGTATTGCCCTGCAGGACTTCCGTTTGCCCACCAGCTCATACCACAAGCAATGGCCGCCCTGTCAAAGTGAGCGGCCTCTCGCGTTGCTGTCGGCAAGGTGCATTGGCAAATAGTGTTCATGTGATCCCATCAGTAAGTAGCCGCATCGGTTCCCATATGCCATGTTATCGGAATCGGAGTCGGGCAGGCCGAGGAATATTGTGCCGCATCCTTGCCCGGCTTGGGTGCGCGCCGGCTCGCATCCTGTTCGTGAAGATCATTGAGACCGCGTATGCGCATATTAAGCGAAGTGCGGAAGGACACACGGCTGAACTGGTGGGTGGCCCATGGCTTGAGCCGTGGGGGACGCGAATCGTCCCGCCTAGGGCATACGAAAACGGGAACCGCACTAGAGACTACGATCCGCCGAGCTTGCGCAGCACGGCCGGCAGAATCCCGCCGTTGCGGTAGTACTCGACCTCCACCGGCGTGTCGAGGCGCGAGGTCATCAGGATGGTTCTAGACGCGTTCGTATCAGGATCCGTCAGACGGACTTCGATCGACTGCCTCGGCTTCGTCTCGTCAGTCAGGCCCACGAAGTCAAACACTTCACGACCGGTGATGCCCAAGGACTCGCGGCTCTCCCCTTCCCCGAACTGCAAGGGTAATACACCCATACCGATCAGGTTGCTGCGGTGTATTCGCTCGAAGCTCTCGGCGATCACCACGCGAACACCCAAGAGCAACGTCCCCTTCGCCGCCCAGTCGCGCGACGACCCGGTGCCGTACTCCTTGCCTCCCAGCACGACGAGCAGTGTGCCATCGGCGCGATATTTCTCGGCGGCGTCGAACACGAACATCTGCTCACCGGTCGGCAGATGCACGGTCACTCCGCCTTCGGTGCCCGGTGCGAGCAGGTTTCGCAAACGGATGTTCGCGAACGTGCCGCGCGTCATGATCCGGTCATTGCCGCGCCTCGATCCGTAGGTGTTGAAATCCACCGGCTTGACGCCCCGTTCCTGAAGGTAGCTGCCGGCCGGTGAGTCCGGCTTTATCGCCCCGGCCGGGGAGATATGGTCCGTCGTCACCGAATCCCCGACCATTAGCAACACACGGGCGCCCAATACAGGCTCGATCGGTTTGACTTCCTTCGTGAGTCCGTCAAAAAACGGCGGGTTCTGCACATAGGTGCTGGCCTCATCCCACTGATACGTGTCGCCCGTCGCACCGCTGATGCGGTTCCACTGTTCACTTCCGTCGAACACACTGGCGTATTGCTCGCGAAAGCTCCTTGGCGTTACGGACTTGGCGACCATTTCGCCAATCTCGGCCTGGGTAGGCCAGATGTCCTTCAGGAACACGTTCGCCCCATCCTTGCCGACGCCGAGGGGTTCCGACGTCAGGTCGATGTCGGTCCGCCCAGCCAACGCAAAGGCAACCACGAGCGGAGGCGATGCAAGGTAGTTCGCCTTCACGAGCGCGTGGATGCGCCCCTCGAAGTTCCGGTTGCCGCTCAGAACGGATGCCGCAACAAGATCACCCTCAGTAACAGCCTCGGCGACCGGCTTGGGCAGCGGCCCACTGTTCCCGATGCACGTTGCACAACCATATCCCACGACGTGGTAACCCAGTTCCTCGAGATAGGGCAGGAGCCCCGCCTCACGGAGGTAGTCGGTTACAACACGAGAACCCGGCGCCAGGCTCGTCTTGACGTATGGCTTGATGGTCAGGCCCTTCTCGACGGCCTTCTTTGCGACAAGACCGGCGGCGATCATGACCGAAGGGTTCGATGTGTTCGTGCAACTGGTGATCGACGCGATCACGACCGACCCGTGCGTCAATGTCTCCGTTTGATCGGCGAACACCGCGTCTGCCGTTCGTTTCCGTGCGTCTGCATCCAGCGCGAACCCGCGTTCGGCAATCGGCGCGCCGAGCGTCTTGGCGAACGACGCCTTCATCTGTTTCAACGGGATGCGATCTTGTGGACGCTTTGGACCGGCCAGACAAGGCTCCACGGTCGACATATCCAGTGTGAGCGTGTCGGTGAATTGCGGATCGGGCATTTCGTCCTTGCGGAACAACCCCTGCTCCTTCGTGTAGCGTTCGACGAGATCGACGAGCTCATCGGACCGCCCCGTCAGGCGCATGTAGTCCAGAGTCTCGTCGTCAACCGGGAAGAATCCCATGGTCGCGCCGTACTCGGGACCCATGTTCGCGACGGTCGCCCGGTCCGCCAGGCTCATCGAGCCCAGACCCTCACCGAAGAATTCGACGAATTTCCCGACCACACCTTTCTGCCGGAGCATCTCGGTCACGCGAAGGACCAGGTCCGTAGCCGTCGCCCCCTCCGGCAGTTTGCCTGTCAAACGGAAACCGACAACCTCGGGCATGAGCATGTAAACCGGCCGCCCGAGCATGACGGCCTCGGCCTCGATCCCACCGACACCCCATCCGACGACGCCCAGACCGTTGATCATCACGGTGTGACTGTCCGTGCCGACGAGGCTGTCCGGCATGGCCGTGCGAACGCCGTCCACCTCGCGCGTGGCCACCACCGAGGCGAGGTACTCGAGATTGACCTGATGGATAATGCCCGTTGCGGGTGGGACTACCCGGAAGTTGTCGAACGCATTCTGCCCCCAGCGCAGGAACTGGTAGCGCTCCGTGTTCCGCTCGAACTCGCGATCCACGTTGATCTTCAGTGCATCCGGCGATCCGAAGGCATCGATCTGAACGGAGTGGTCGATGACCAGGTGCACGGGAGTGGCCGGGTTGATCTTCTTCGGATCGCCGCCGAGGCGCACCATGGCATCGCGCATGGCTGCCAGATCCACAACGGCCGGTACACCCGTGAAATCCTGAAGCAGAACGCGGAATGGGACGAACGGAATCTCACGTTTGGCGACGTTCTTCGCATCCCATCCGGCCACAGCGCGCACGTCATCTTCCATCACGCTGAAACCGTCGATGTTGCGCAGCACGCTTTCCAGCAACACCTTGATGCTGAAAGGCAGCCTGTCCGTTTGACCGAGACCGGCATCGGCAAGCGCCGACAGCCTGTGGATCTGCACTTTCCCCTGCCGGGTCGAAAGCATCGACCGGGCACCGAACGGATCAGTTCCTTTTGGTGTATTCATCGTACTTCCCTACCAATTACCGAGTTCGGGACAGGTTTCCGACCGGCAAGCACTATACGCACCAGCTCGATAACCGTCAAAAGTGCGAAAGCGGAAGGGTGTGCAGGTTCTTCTGGGCTCCAATGCCCCAGTAGGGGCATGGGCGCTTGGCCACGGACGCAAGCCCTTGTTGTTCTACACAACTTGGTAAGTGGTCTCCGCCACTGCGAGATGACCGGATCCGAGTTTCCTGAAGGCTGAAGGCCTGCCAGACAGACGTTGGCAAGTCCCGGCGCGCC
>JAUXGE010000035.1 GCA_030622435.1 Planctomycetota bacterium | reverse complement strand
TTCGACCGCTGGAACATGTCCTCGAAGGATTTTCCGACCGCGCGTATGTCCTGGTAGAAGACGACGTTCTTGACGTCGGGGTAGTGGTCGGCCAGGAGGAGCGTGTCCTTGATCGTGTTCATGCAGCAGATGTTCGAACAGTAGGGTCTACCGATCTTGGGGTTACGCGAGCCGACGCACTGGATGAAGCCGATCCGCTTGGGGGGTTCGTGATCGGAGGGTCGCACGAAGTGCCCCGCCGTCGGACCGCCCGCGCAGATCAGGCGCTCGAACTCCATCGAGGTGATCACGTTGTCGAAGCGCGTGTACCCGTACTCGTCCATCTCGGTCGGGTCGTACACGTCCAGGCCTATCGCGACGATGATGGCTCCGACGTCGCGGGTGACAATCACGTCCTGATCGTCGTAGTTGATGGCCTCTTTATCGCAGACCTCGACGCACTTGCCGCATGCGATGGGGTTGTTCCCGAGGCAATCATCCATGTTGAGGATGTAGGAGGAGGGGACGGCTTGGGGGAACGGGATGTAGATCGCTTTGCGCGAGGAAAGCCCCATCTGGTATTCGTCCGGCTTGGTGACCGGGCATACCTTGACACACTCCGCGCAAGAGTTGCACAGTGTCGGATCGACGTAGCGGGCCTTCTTCCGGATCTTCACCGCGAAGTTGCCGATGTAGCCCGAGACTTCCTCGACTTCGGAGAAAGTAAGCAGTTCGATGTTTGGATGCCGACCGGCATCGATGGCCTTAGGCCCGAGGATTCATATCGAACAGTCCATGGTGGGATATGTCTTGTCCAGTTGAGCCATGATCCCACCAATGGTCGCCTCTTTCTCCACAAGGACCACCTCGTGTCCCGCATCGCCGAGCTCGATCGCCGCCTCGATGCCTGCAATGCCGCCTCCGATCACCAACGCCCGCTTGGTCACCGGGACGGAGAGCTCCTCCTGCGGTTGCAGAAACCGCGCCCGCGCTACAGCGCTCGCGACCAGGTCCTTCGCCTTTGCCGTTGCCCCGTCCCAGTCCCTAGGATGGACCCAGGAGCAATGCTCCCGCAGGTTGGCCATCTCCATCAGGTAAGGATTCAAGCCCGCCTCGCGCACGCATTGCCGGAAGGTCGGCTCATGTTGCAGCGGGGTGCAGGAGGCCACGACGACCCGATTGAGGTTATGCTCGCGGATCGCTTTCTTGATCTCGTTCTGACCGGGATCGGCGCAGGTGTACTTGTTCCGCACGGCGCAGACCACGTCGGGCAGCGTCTCGGCGTACTTGGTCACGTCGCCGCAGTCCACAGCCCCGGCGATGTTCAGCCCGCAGTCGCAGACGAACACGCCCATGCGGATCGTGTCGGTCATGGGTTTCGATTCAACCATCAAACGCCCTTCCTGTCCTGAGGACTATCCAACAGAACCCGTTCGCGCCCACGAGGGCACTTGCAGCGTGAGACAAAAACCGCGTGCCACGGACCTCAGGCCCGTGTGAACACCGACAAGATGCCGGTGTCACGCCCGGTAGTGCCAGACGCTCTCAGTTATTCAAGCGCGTCGGCCACAAGCTCGGCCACGTCGCGCATCTCGATTTCGATCTCTCCACCCAGGTTGGGGTCCTTCATTGCACAGCGGAAGTGGACCTGGCACTTTGGACACGCCGTTGCCAACACTTCCGCACCCGTCTCCCGCGCTTCGCGCAGGCGCTGCACTTGAATCTGTTTGGCGAACCGGTCGCAGTTCGACCAGGTGCCGCCGGCGCAGCACATCGCACCGGAACCGGATCGGCGCATCTCGGTCAGTTCCACGCCGGGCAAGGCCGTAAGCGCCTTGCGCGGTGGATCGTAGATGCCCAGGTGCCGGCCGAGACGGCACGGATCCTGGAACGTGATCCGGCGCTGTTCACCGGCCTTGTACTTCAGGTTCGGGCCACCGTAATTGGGGTCCGTCAGGTATTCGGTAATGTGCATCATCCGCGGCATCTTGCCGGTATAGAACGGTTCGTAGTCGATCTTCCAAGTCCGCAGGCATTCGGCGCAGGACGTGACCAGAACCTCCGCACCGCTGTCGACAACCATTTGGACATTGTGCTTTGCCAGCAGCTCGAAGTTCTTCCGGTCGCCGTTCCAAAGCAGGTCATGCCCGCAGCAACGCTCGGTCGGTGAGACAACGGGCTTGACGCCGAGCCGGTTCAAGAGACGCACCGCGGCCCGTGTCCCGTTCAGTGTGTTGAGCTGAAACTCGGGGAAGAAAGTGTCGTAGTACATCGTGCACCCGGTGAAGTAGAACACCTCACCCTTGGCTGCATCGGTCTCGAGGTCCTTGCCGAGCCAGTTCATACGGTCCTGTTGCGTTCCACCCTTGGCCATCATGCGCATCAGCGATTGCAGCGCGCCGCCGTGGGGGCATTCCGGCTCGACTCCCTCGCGGTGGGAGAGTTCCCGGAGCTGCTGGACCAACTGCGTGTATCCGACTTGTGCCGGGCAGCGCTGATCGCACAGTTTGCACGTGAGGCAACTCGAAAGCGTGCCGTTTTCGATGATGTCCTCGCGATGACCGAGATTGGTGGCGAGCACGTGCCGACGCGGGCTGTAGTTGCCGCCGATCCGCGCGATCGGGCACGAGGCCGTGCACTTCCCGCAGTCGTAACAGGCCCAGGCGTTGGTTCTCCTCGCTGCTTCCGCAAGTTCCGGCATCTACGTTGACTCCGTCTGTGTTTTCTCGGTGTGGTTCTGCCCGTTCAACGGGCTGGGGCCGAGGTCGCGAACCTGATCGGTGAACTCGTTTATGACCTGCGCGAAGCGGGCTCCCTCGGCCGCGCTGATCCACTCGAGCCGCAGACGACCCTCTTCCAGGCCGAGCAGCTTGACGATGTTCATCGTCTTCTCGAACTGCTCGACCGCTCGCTCGTTTCCATTGACGTAGTGACAGTCGCCGAAGTGGCAACCCGAGACGAGGACGCCATCGGCGCCTCTCTCGAACGCGCGCAGCACGAAGCCGGGCTGGATGCGACCGGAGCACATCACCCGGATCATCCTGAAGTGCGGCTGATGCTGGATGCGCGAGACACCTGCGGTATCCGCACCGGCGTAGGAACACCAGTTGCATGCGAACACCACGATCCTCGGATTCCATTTCGGCGGCGGCGCCTTGGGCGGTTTTCGTATGACGTGGGTTCTCTTCTTCTTTCCGTCCGTCATCGTGCCACCTGCTCCTTCGCGTCGTCAACGGCTACAGGTTCCGGTTCCTCATCGAAGAAGGCGTCGATCATCGCATGCATCTGCCGGTCGGTGAAGTGCTTGCAGACGATCGCGCCGGACGGGCACCAACTGGCGCACGTGCCGCAGCCCTTGCACAAAGAGGCGTTGATGCGGGCCACCGTGACGCCCGGTGGATCTTCGACGAACTCCGGCGCGTGGAACGGGCAGATGTCGATGCAGGTGCCGCATGCACGGCACTTCTCCTCCACAACGGCCGCGACGATCGGATCAAGCTTTACCTTGTCGAATGCCAGGAAGACGGAAGCCTTCGCCGCCGCCGCCGAGGCCTGTGCCACAGTGTCGACGATGTCTTTGGGGCCCTGGACAGTTCCGGCAAGCAGCACGCCCTCCACCACTGTCTCGACCGGGGCGAGCTCCGGATGCCGTTCGAGGAAGAAACCGTCAAGCCCGACGCTTGCCTTGAGCATGTCGTGGAACCGATCGGTTTCGGGCTGCCGAGGTTTCATCCCGACGCTGAGAACCACGAGATCCGTCGGGACCTCCAGGGTCCGACCCAGGAGATCGTCGAAACAACGCACTGCCGTTGCCCGACCGTCGCCGATAACCTCTGCCTTGTGGTCGGAAGGAATGCGAACGAACAGGACGCCGTGACCTCTCGCTTCGCGGTACATCTCCTCCGCACCGAAAGATATGGTCCGAATGTCACGGTAGAAAATGGTCGTATCAATACCCTTCTTGCAGAGTTCGAGGGCTTGCTTGATCGCCGTCGGGCAACAGTATCGCGAGCAACCGGTGAAGCCTTCCGGGTCGCGCGACCCGACGCAGAGGATGAACGAGGCGCTCGAGGGCTGACCGCCGTCCGGAGACAGGCTGCCGCCCTTGTCGAGATCGAAGAAGCGACGCTCCAGATCCTGACTGGTTACCACGTTCGACAGCTTCCCACTGCCGTACTCACCGGCCGGGTCGTGCAGGTCGGCGCCAACGGCGAGGATGATAGCCCCGACCTGTAGCGTCTCCTGAGTTTTCCCTTTGATAGATATTTCGAAGTTGCCTACGAAGCCCTTGATGTCTTCGACCTCGGTGTTGAGAAGGACGCGGGCGCCGCTGGCCTCGAGGCGCTTTACCTTCTCCGTCAGGATCTCCGCCGCCGGGCGCATGTTCGGGTATAAGTACTTGACGTTGGGCTCCGCCAGACGTCCGCCAAGGCGATTCGTTTTCTCCACCAGCGTGACGGGCAAGCCCTGAAAGGCCAAGTCCATCGCCGCCTGAATGCCGCCGATGCCGCCGCCGACAACCAGCGCCGAGCGGTTCATCGGGACCTCACCCGCTTCGAGGGGTTGCAGATGGCGGACCTTGGCTATGCCCATCCGGATCAGGGCCTTGGCCTTTTCCTGTGCACCCTCGCGATCCTCTACATGCACCCACGAGCACTGGTCCCGGATGTTGACCATTTCGAGAAGGTACGGATTGAAGCCGATCTCCGCGCATGCCTCGCGGAACACAGGCTCATGCGTGCGCGGAGTACAGGCCGCCACGACGATCCGGTTGAGGTCGTACTCTTCGATCATCTTGACGAGTTCGTCCTGCCCGGCTGACGAGCACGCGAACAGGTGCGTCTTGGATACGACGACATCCGGGATAACCCCGGCGCCCCGTGCAAGTTTCTTCACATCCAACAGGCCGGCGATGTTGATCCCGCAATGACATACTAGCACGCCGACGCGCGGCGGACCGGAAAGGTCCATCGGCTCGACGGGCTCCTTTTCCTCCTCGACCCGATGGCCGGTCAGGAACAACTGGGCCCGCGCCGCCCCGGCCGACGCCTGTGCGACGCAGTCCGGGATCACCTGCGGACCTACTGCACTACCACAGGCGTACATCCCTTCCCTTGTCGTTTCCACGGCCGATACGGCCGGATCCCGCCGGGCGATGAAGCCGTGCTGGTCGACTTCGATTCCCAATATCTTTGCAAGCTTCTTGGCCCCGTCGTTCGGGGCAGCCGCCACCGAAAGCACGACCATGTCTGCAGGGATGCGCCGCTGATTATGCCCAAGGGTATCTTCCACGAAGACCTCGAGAGTGTCGTCCTCGGGAACGAAATCGATCTTGGCGGGTCGGCCGCGAACGTAGTCGGCGCTCTTCTCGTCTTTGGAACGCTGCACGAAGTCGTCGTACCCTTTGCCGAACGCGCGCAGGTCGGTGTAGAGAATCGTGACGTCCTCGACTTCGGGATCGTGCTGTCGCACCAGCATCGAGTCCTTCACAGCGTTCATGCAGCAGAACCGGCTGCAGTAGGGTCGGCCACCCTCCCCGCGAGCGCCAACGCACTGGATAAAGACGATTCGCTTCGGCGTCTCCATGTCCGAAGGTCGCACCACGTGGCCCTGCGTTACGCCCGAGGCGTTGAGCATCCGCTCGAACTCGAGGCTCGTGACCACGTTCGGGAACCGGCCGTACCCGTAGTTACCCAGCTTTCTAGCATCGAACTCTTTGAACCCGATGGCAACAAGCACGGCCCCCGCATCCACCTCGAACTCCTCCGGACGCATGTCGAAGTCGATCGCATCCACATTGCAGGCTTTCAAGCAATGACCGCAGGCCAGCAGGCTCGGCTGGTAATCATCCTTTTTTCGATGCTTGAGCTTCTGGATCTTCTCGAGCTTCAGGCGCTGCTTCTCACTCAGGCATCCGTAGAGGTTGAGGCAGGCGTCGGGGTCGATCACGTAGGTTGAGGGGACCGATTGTGGGAACGGGCGATAGATCGCTTTCCGTGCCTTGAGCCCCACGTCGAACTCGTTGCCGCCCACCTGCGGGCACACGTCCGTGCACAACCCGCACGCGACACACAAGTCCTCATGCACGTAACGCGGGCTCTTCCGCACGCGCGCGCGGAAGTCGCCGGGCTCTCCTTCGCAACTGATGACTTCCGCGTTAGTGACGACGTCGATAAGGGGATGCCGACCGGCATCCATGGCCCGAGGGCCTAAAATTCATATCGAGCAGTCCATGGTGGGGAACGTCTTGTCGAGTTGGGCCATCCGACCCCCCAGCGACGGAGAACTCTCCACCAGTGTTACGCGGATGCGGGCGTTGGCCAGGTCCAGGGCCGCCTGGATTCCCGCGATGCCGCCACCAATAACCAGTGCCCTCTTGTCCGAGACCGGCTCCGGTACCTCTGTCGATTGTCCCGATCGAGCGCTCACGCTCATACGTCTCCAAGACAGTCCGTTTCGGGTGGACCGTATCCAACACGATTTCTAGGCGGACGAATCCGCCGCCACGGCGGCCTTTTTGCCCTTATTGTCGCCGTACGTCTCTTCGTAATGAGCCCAGCCGGCATCGAAGGCCTTGAGGTTCAAGTCCTCGGTTCCGGGAGGCACCGACTCCTTGACGGCTTCGCGCATCTCGTCCTGCGAGACGATTTTCGAGACGGCGGCGAAGAAGCCCAGCATTACGATGTTCTGCACGATGGGTCGCCCGAGCTCTTCCGCGATCCGGGTCGACGGTACGCCGAACGACGGCTGCCCCTTCTTCAAGTTCGGTTTCACCAGGTCTGTTTCGTAGACGAGCGTGCCCTTGTCCTTGAGCTCATCGCGGAACGTGTTGTATCCCTCGGATGACATCACCACAAAGATGTCAGGGCGTCCGATGTAGGGATAAAGCACCTCGGTATCGGAGACACTCAGCGTCGCACTGCAAGCCGAGCCGCGCGCCTCCGGACCGAAACTCTGGATCATCGTGGCGTGCTTTCCGGCGTCGATTGCGCACGCGCGGCCGATGATATATCCGGAGAGAACCACACCCTGACCACCGTACCCTGTGATGCGAATTTCTGTTCTACTCATGGTACATTCCTCCCTCCGGCGCCATGGGAACGTAACGATCTCCGAGGGTCTTCTTGTACTGCTCATTCATCATGTCAAGGAAGGTGGGCCGCTCCTCATCGACGAATTTTGCACAGGTGATCTCACCCTGAAAATCGATGTCCAGGTCCCGAGTGTCCGCACCGTGGCGAATCTCCGTGTTGTCGTGGTAGAACTGCATCAGGTTGAAACCGGTGCCGAGTTTGTTCAGCCGGGCGTACAGCGTCGAGCACGGTGCGATGACCTCGATGAAGCGGAACCCCTTGCGCTTGATCGCCTCCCGGAACGACTTCGTCAACCGGCGGATGTGCAGGCTCGTCCAACGCGCTACGTAGGTCGCCCCGCAACTTGCCGCCAGGTGCGGCAAGTTGAAAGGCCGTTCGAAGTTTCCGTACGGCATCGTTGACGACTTTGCCCCTAGAGGGGTAGTCGGTGCGTTCTGGCCGCCCGTCATGCCGTAGATGAAGTTGTTAATGAGAATGACCAGCAGGTCCATGTTCCGCCGGGCGGCGTGGATGAAGTGGTTCCCGCCGATTCCGGAAAGGTCTCCGTCACCGGAGAACACCGTCACGAACAGCTCGGGTCGCCCCAGTTTCAGACCGGTGGCGAACGGGATGGCCCGCCCGTGCGTCGAGTGGAACGCGTCCATGTTCATGTAGCCCGCCACGCGCCCCGTGCATCCGATGCCGGACACGATCGCCGCCTTGTCCAGATCGATATTCGTCTCGACCAGCGCCGAAGCGAAACACTTGACCACCGTGCCGATCCCGCAGGTCGGACACCAGATGTGGGGAATCCGATCCATCCGCAAAAACGGAGCGACTGGATGCTCTTCCACCGTTGTGTCGGTTTGTTCCATCACTTGGGTCATTTCGCAGCCCCCACTATGGCGTCACAAATATCTTTCGGATCGTGTACGCTACCGCCGCCGTGCGGAACGCAGACCGCAGCCGCATTCCCGGCCGAACAACGCTCGACTTCCAGCACCATTTGACCGTAGTTGATCTCGGGTACCACGAAGGCCTTGATCTTCTTGGCCAGCTCGCGGATGTGTTTCTCGGGGAAAGGCCAGACCACGATCAACCGGATGACCCCGACCTTAACCCCCTTCTTGCGCGCCATGTCGATGCCCATGCGCGCGACGCGGGCGGTGATCCCATAGCAGACCACGACGACGTCGGCCCCGTCCGTGTTTTCCTCGTCGAAGCGCACGATCTTGTCGGCGTTCTTGGTGATCTTCTCGATCAAACGCCGGACGCATACTTCCTGGCACGCCGCGCTCATTTCGGGATACCCACGCTCGTCGTGCGTCAAACCGGTCGTGTGGAACCGATATCCGTCACCTGCACGGGCGAAGTCGGGGACATACGTGCCGTTGACGCGGTAGGGCAGGAACTTGCCGGGAGGATCCTTCGTGAACTTGCGAACAACGATCTCGATCTCGTCGGCCGGCGGAATGACCACCTTCTCCGTCATGTGACCGACGCACTCGTCCATCATGAACAAGACCGGAACTCGGTACTGCTCTGACAGGTTGAACGCGTCGATCATCAGATCGAAGGCTTCCTGGGGCGACTGCGGGCTCATGGCGATCAGTTCGTAGTCGCCATGCGAGCCCCAGCGAGCCTGCATCATGTCGGCCTGGCCCGTCATGGTCGGCAGGCCCGTGGACGGTCCGCCGCGCTGGACGTTCACGACGACACAGGGGACCTCCATCATCACGGCCAGACCGATGTTCTCCATCATCAGGCTGAAACCGGGTCCGCTCGTGACAGTCAGGCATTTGGAGCCCGTCCACGATCCCCCGACGATGGCGGCCATGCTGGCCAGCTCGTCCTCCATTTGGATGAACGTGCCACCCATCATCGGGAATCGGCGCGAGATGCGCTCCACGACCTCCGTCGAGGGAGTAATGGGGTAACCGGCGGTAAACCGGCAACCCGCGGCCATCGCACCCTCGCCGCAGGCAAAGTCACCGTCGAGATAGTGGGCGCCGGTTAGAACGCCCGCAGGATCGGCTTTCAATGCTTGTCCTCCTTTGCTGGTTTGCCGTGCGGGCGGCAATTAAGCCACTCCGCCATCCGTCGTACCCGCCTTCGCCGCGCCGTTCTCCTCTTCGACGGCTACACTGAAGATTGCGAAGTCGGGGCAGATCATCTCACAGAGGTTGCAATTGACGCACTCTCCACTCTTGACAACTTTCGGTGGGTGATATCCTTTGCGGTTGAACTCCTCCGACATCACCAATACGTCTTTCGGACAGTATTCGACGCAGAAGCCACACCCCTTACAGCGCTCCGCGATAATGTGTACCTCGCCGTGAGGAGTCTTGACCTCGTCGAAGTCCAGAGGTTTTCGCCAGTACTTCATCCGAAACTCCCGTTTGAGTCATCAGCCATTTGCTTCCGGCTGTCCGTTCTCGTTGTCGACTTCACACTCCGTTCGACGACCCATTGGGCGCCACATCGTCTCAGGAGACCCCTTCCGACACATCCTCCGCCTGCCGAGAGTTGCGCATTTCCTGGTAACGGCAGCCTCCGCGGACCTGGCGAATCGGGCAGTCGTCCTCTATGTAGCCGGCGCACCGCAGACAGAATTTCTCCCCGATCGGCTCGTGTGAAAGTAAGGAGATCGAGAAGCGCTCGAGGAGTGTGGTTAATGCGTCGATCTCCGCGGGCTTGAAGGTCTCCACGACCGGAGCGAAACGCGCCACCCTGAGATCCTCGTATTTCTGCACCAGTCGGCGTCCCTTCCGACTTACCGACAGAAGCGTCGCACGCCGGTCCCCCTTCGAGGGGCTGCGCGACATGAGCCCCAACCGCTCGAGTTTGTCGATGTTCTTCGTGGCGGCGGGTGGACTCACGCCCAGGAACCCGGCCACCTCCCCGATCTGATGATGACCGTTGAACGACATGAGCTTCAGAATCTGGAACTGAGAGGGGGTCAGCGGGCACGGACTGACCTCTCGGAGCAGTTTGACATCCAGGATCTCGCAGATTGCCGAGGCAAAAATGTGGCTGTCGCGAAGCAGGCGAAGGAAATCGTCCCCTTCGCGGGCCTTCTCGCTGCGTCCAACTCGTTTCTTGGGGCCGCAGCCACCACCATTCCAAGGCATTTGTTTAACTCGATTCTTATTTAACCCGTTTAACCTATGTACATCGGAGAGGACTGTAAGTCAAGTCCACTACAGCCAAAAAAGCCGATCACCATCCGTCCCGTCGCCGGGGCCGTGACACTTCCGGCGGGATCCGGTTGCTCGATCAGAGCCGTGAGGGGGCGGACCAGTCGCACCTGCGTTTAGCTGGGTGGTTCATGACTTTAACCGGTGGGGGACGTGAATCGTCGTGTCCCCCACCTCTAAAGAGATGGCCCAACCACCCGCGGGTAAATCCTCAAATCAGCCTTGACGGAGCACCAGCCTCTTGCCTTTTATGGTCGTGAGAGACGTTGATTTAGGGCGGCAACCTGAACCACCTTGCTCTGATGGCTCACATGCGATAGACTGACCGATGTCTCTTGATCAGACCGGATTGCGACGGCCACTCCGCCGTCCTCCGGTCGAAGTGGGCTGAATCCGTGTTTGGTGGCCGGGCCGGGATCCGCATCAGGGTCTCCCACCATCTCTGATACCGGAACAAAAAGGAGAGGCGCGACATGTTGAGCAGATATCCCAAGAACGTGAGGCTCAAGGATGGTGCGGAGGTCGAGATTCGTCCACTCACCGAAGACGACTTCGACCATTTGTTGGCCTTTTTTGAGGGCCTTCCCGACGAGGACGTCCTTTTCCTTCGCCACGACGTCCGTGATCCCGAAGTCGTGCGTAAGTGGACGGAGGATCTCGACCTGTCGCGTGTCATTCCGATCGTTGCCCTATTCGGCGACGATCTGGTCGGCACTGGCACCCTTCATACCACTTCGCATGATTGGACGAAGCACGTCGGTCACATTCGTCTCGTGACCGCCCGATCACACCGCCACAAGGGGCTCGGCGGGTTGCTTACGAGCGAACTTGTTGATCTGGCGACGGAGCTAAACCTCGAGAAACTCCAGGCCTACGTCATCGAGGACAATATTGGTGCTATTAAGATGTTCACTGCACTGGGGTTCCGGAAAGAGGCTGTCCTCAAAGGCATGGTGAAAGACCGGAGCTGGAAGAGTCGAGATCTCGCCATTCTAACCAATGATGTGGCCGACCTGGATCGTATCCTCGAGGACTGGATTCAGTTCTCTACTTTAGCTGGCTACCGAGCGCCCGGCGCCGGGGCCTGACGTCGGCGCGAGCTCGCCATTGCAACTGTGACGACCGGGGCTTGCCGCGAGACATTCCTCAGACGCGGATCGTGCATCTTGTCAGCCTGTGGCAATAGAGAATGAGTTGCAGTTTGAAGACCCCCTTCTTTCCTAATAGGGTTGCCAGGGTGCTCTAAGCTCGTCATTTTGAGATTCGTTCTCAGTAATGAGTTGCTGCTTCCGTGGGTCGTTTGCCATTCGTGGACTGGCGCGAGGGACACAATGCACCGGAATCGACACATGGGCCGGCACGCTCTGTCTGCACGCCTCTGAAAATATGCCGCGTGGCGTCGACCACTCATGGGCGTCACATTGCCATTGAGGAACACGGGTTTCGGGGTGGTTGTGCTTGGTTATGGATTGCTCTCACGTGGGACCGGAACACGCCGGCCCGGCTGCCGCATTGAGGTTTCGCTTCGGGCGGCCCAGGGACAGGAACGGTTGGCTCCTGGGTGTTCTTATGGGACCTAAGCCTTCCGTCTTGCCCCAAAGACCCGGCAAGTTGCCTCGGTGCTGAACAGACACAACCCAGGGGGATGGCGTGCCGACACAGCTATTATGGGAACGCCTGTTACCCAACCCGCTGATAGTACGCGCCAAACCGCACCGGCACGGTTAGCTGCGAGATTCGCATGGTGGCCGGCGTGTTTGCACGCGTTCCTCGCGGCCTGTCGCTTACCTTCAATTGTGGGATCATTCGTCTTGGCGGTGACCGTTGGCACGATGGTGGGTTCGTGCACGTCAACGCGCAGCATTATCGATGATGCATGCGCCTCCGTCACCTGCCCGGACGGGCAGCAGTGTGTCGATGGGACGTGCGTCCTCGCGGATACCGTCGTGGAATGTGTCGAGGATGTCGATTGTGCACAGGACTGGCTCTGTGACGATGGCGTGTGCACCCCCACGACGCCCGAAGACCCGTGTGAATCCATGACGTGCGAGGAGGGGGAGGAGTGCGTTGAAGGCGTGTGCGTCACCGACTGGGACCCGGCAGACGGGATCGCGTCGGTCAATGCGACGGTGGACTTTGCGAATTTGTTCGTGGGCCAGGTGTATGAGATAGTCGCGCCGGATCCGACACCCCCTGTAGAAGTCGGGGATGGTGCAACCGATGGGACCCTAGCCGGCGAGACGGATGGAACGGACGGGGGGACGGGAACCGAAGCGTTTTCATCGATCGTACGCGCAGACCCGGTCTACTGTGCATGTGAGTGGACGACTGTTCCTGAGGCGGCGGCCTCGTTCGATCCTGTAGATGGGTGTGACACAGAGATGACACCCGCACAGGACGGCGAGTTCGAGATCGCCGTTGCCGTAACCTGTGGGGAGACCGAGGCACAGTTCCTCCAGATCGCATTCGCTCAGACACCACCGACTCCATGTACGGACAATGACGACTGTCAGGGCGACGAGGTATGTTTGGAGAGTGTCTGTGCCGCTCGCACCGGTCCGGTGATGACGGTTCTGGGTGAGCGACATAGATCGCCCTATCTGATGGTGTTCGATCTTCGACTCGAAGATCGGGATGGACTACCGATCCACGATGGTATCGTCTCCCAGCAGTTTCGTATTCTCGAGAACGGGGTCGAGGTGGATTCCGCGGAGACCGAGTACCTGGTGATGCCGGCGCCGAACCTTCCTCTGAGGGTCGTTCTCGTGCTCGACTATACGGTGTCGATGGATCAAGCCGGTGCCATTAGCGAGATGGTGTCGGCCGCACGCCGCTTCATCGAGGGAGATCACTTCACTGCGACGCATCACGTCGGCGTGGTTGAATTCCACGATCGCACGGCCGAGGGAGAGGGTTTCGACACGGTGGCGCCGCTGACGCGCATGGACGAGGAAGGGAAGGCTGCGGTCTCCGCGGCGCTGCCTGAGGAAGGGACGCTCGAGGCCGGGCTCAGCCGCGTTTGGGATGCCGTGAATCGTGCCATCGATCTGCTCGGAGAATCGGATCGGCAGCCGGGTGAAGTCCAGGCCGTCGTGTTCCTCTCGGACGGTGAGGACACGACCAGTGAGACACTGCCGGCCGTGCTTCTCTCGTCGGCGATCGGCAACGACATCAAGCTCTACCCCATCGGGTTCGGACACGTCTCCCCGAACGAGACGCTTCTTCAGTCCTTCGCGGATCAGACAGGCGGTGCGTATTTCCAGGCGGGCGAAGCGGGTGCTCTGAGCGATGTCTTTTCCGAGATCGCGCGAGATCTTCGGGGGCAGTGGACGCTGAGCTACGTCACGCAGAAGAACGACGGAACGGTGAAGGTGCGGGTCGAGTTCGACTACGACCGTGCAACGGATTCGTTCATGTCGGATGTCAATGTCGGTAGTCTCGACGGGGATATTCACGCAGTGGTTGTCGAGGCTGCTGATCGCAGATACGAAGAGACGACCAATGTCACCAGCTTCCTGCTGAAGGCGGAGTACGTTCCACGGAACATAAATCGTATGCGGTTCTTCGTAGCCCATGACGGTTCGACATTTACCCTCCAGGGTGCCGGAGGGCTTACACCCGTGGACGATGGCTGGGTGATCATCCCCACTGACGGCATGTACTATCTGGTCGGGTCTGAGCCGCTGGCTTACGGATCGTTCGGCAATGTGGGTGTCATTACGGTTCCCGGTGACGTCGCGCAGCTACAGATAGTGCATGACGATTCCATTTACAGCACGCTGCCTCAGCCCAAGACCGTCGTGTTCGAAGGTGACGACCGGTTGTCACCGGCGCTGTTGACCACTGTTGTCGATCCCGTCGCCGGGGGCGTCGTCAGTGTGGATCCGGACAAGTTCGCCTACGAGTTGGGAGAAACCGTCTCGCTCGTCGCCAGTGCCTCCGGGAACCACGTCTTCGCCGGTTGGAGCGGTGATGCGACCGGCAGCGATTACACGACGACCGTGACCATGGACAAAGACAAGGCGGTCACGGCCGGCTTCTACCCACCACGCACGCTTACGGTAACGGTCAGTCCGGCCGGCTCGGGTGCCGTCACCGCCGTGCCGGCCAAAGTCACCTACCGTCACGGCGAGATTGTCGTTTTGACGGCCACGCCCGTCGGATCCACGTTCAGTGCTTGGAGCGGCAGTGTGACAGGCACGGACACGACCGTGACCGTGACGATGGACAGCGACAAAGAGGTGACGGCCACGTTCACGGTCAGCCAGTAATACGGATTCCAGTAATAGGCTGCACTACCAATCAGAACCGCGACTGTCAAGGAGCGGACATGCAGCGGGCAAGATGTTGATCCCTGCTGCCGGACATCGGGCTGCAAAACGCACTAGAACAGTTCCCGTTGTCGTATGCCGTCGATGGGACGATTCGTGTCCCCCACGGCTAAAGCCACGGACCACCCACCGAATCGAGTTACTCGATCAGACCACAAGAAAACCCCCGGCGGCATTACGCCGCCGGGGGTTCTTTTCGCAGTCAACCGGACCGGAAGGGTTTCCGGCCCGTGACAAGCCCTACGGACAAACGCCGGCGTTCTGCGGCAAGCGTACGTTGAGCCACGGGTCGTACACTCCTGCGCCGTTGAGCAGGTCGATCACGCGCAGGATGTCGGGCGGCCCGAGCAGATGGCTCCGGTCGATATCCTCGCTGTAGACACCCCACGGCGACACGGCCACGAGATTGATGTAGTCGATGATCCGCAGGATGTCCGACGGAGCGGATGCGCCGTCACCGTCCACATTGGCCGGGTGGAAGATGTACTCGACGAAGCTGCCGTCACCGGTGTACTGGATCGTCGTGACCGCCCCGGCAGTGATAGCGCGAAGGAGTACGATCTCGTACTTGCCACTGCCCATATACATCACGCCACTGATGTCGTTGGGACCCAGCAACGGATCGACCATCGTCTCGCACAGTTCGAAGCAACGCTCGGCGCCGGGGACCGGTGGGTCCAGCACGATAGTAATGGGCTCACGATCAGAAGCGGCGGGCCCCGGGCAGCCGATCCCCTGCCTCGGCAGACTGGAGCTGGGGATGTTCGGCTGACGTGCATCGATCGTGCCGTCTCTCGGGTTCGAGTCGCGGATTGTGGCCTGCGGACAGTCCGTCGTCAGCACAAACGCCATATCCCACGACCGTCCGGTCGAGTCGAGGATCGGATCGCCCTGCTCATACGGGTCGCCGACGCTCGGATTCGTCGGAACGAAGATGCGCACGGCGTCGTCGTTGAAGAAGTGCGGCCGCGTCTTCCAGCCCCAGACGAACTCGACCGGCTGGGTCGTATCGCCATAGACCGCGGCGATGCTGATCCAGAAGATCTCGCACGACTCTCCCTGGTAGAACCAGAGATCTTCCGGAATGATAAAATCGTACCTGAAGCACGTGTCTGCGACGCTGTCCGGGTGGAAGTCGCAACCGACCGGTCGCTCGTTCAGGGCGTCCGGACCTGTGGTCCACTCTTGGATCAGACGACCCGGATGACTGAACGGGACGTCCGTACCGGCCGGCACGTCCGTCCAGATGGCGATCTGGAACTTCTCGGGTGCCACTTCCGGCCGTTGGGTGCCGCGCCAACCCACGTACGAGCCCCACCAATGGACATCCGTGATGGGACGGTTCAGGTCGCAGAGGAA
Organism: Planctomycetota bacterium; assembly: GCA_030622435.1. GTDB lineage: Bacteria > Planctomycetota > Phycisphaerae > UBA1845 > UBA1845. The sequence goes on along the minus strand of JAUXGE010000035.1, from coordinate 3,181 downwards.
ATCATCGGCCGCGATAGACCGACCCCCGTAAACCGATGGTTCGTCCCATCCCCAGAAGCACTGCGGCAACGTCGAATCGGGGTTCAGCACGGGCGGCTGCGCCCACTTCAGCGGATGACAGACGAGGTCGTGACAGTCCGTGTTCGGTCCTTGCGGATCGCCGCCACGCTCCACGCACTCGATGTGATCCAGGTGCTCACACGTTCCGTCGGGCATGCAGCAGGCCGGGGGTTCCTGTGGATACTCACATGCATCGTCAATGAGGTTTCCGTTCCCGTCACCCAGACAAATGGGTGAGGCGATCGGCGAAATGAATCCGTGCTCGTCATCACAGCATAGCGGATCGGTCTCGATGCATGCCCGGCCGTCATCCAAGCAACAGGCAACGGTCATGTCGAGGCACCCCGTGCCGATACCTTGCGGCATGCCGTCCAATTGCCGGCAGCACAACGGGTCTAGATCCTCGCACATTCCGTCGGCAAGGCAGCATCCCTGCAACTCCGTGCACTCGGCATCCGGTCCCATCACCTGGCCGCCGATTTGCTCGCAGCACAGAGGATCGAGCATCTCGCACGAGCCGTCATCCAGACAGCATGCCACCTTGTTTCCACATTCCGTGTCCGGTCCCTGCGATACGCCGTGGAGTTCCTCACAGCACAGCGGATCCAGCATCCGACAGGAGGCGTCCGGCAGACAGCAGGCCTCCTCCCGAGTGCACTGTGTGCCGTCGCCCTGCGGTGTACCGCCGAACTCGTCGCAGCATAGCGGGTCCACCAGGAGGCACTCGCCGTCGCGCAGGCAGCAGGCCTGCGGTTCGGTGCATGTGGAGCTCAAACCCTGAGGTATTCCCTGCAGGTCTCGGCAGACCTCGCGGACGACGTTGAGGCACTCCATATCCTCCAAGCAGCAAGCCTCGGTGTCCACCGTTGACGTCAGCACGAACGCCATATCCCACGTATTGCCTGACGGATCGTCGACGGGCACGCCTTCGCGGAACTTGGATTCGATGCGCGGTGCCGTTGGGTCGAAAATCTTGACGGCGGCGTCGTTGAAGAAATGCTTGCGCGTCTTCCAGCCCCAATAGGTCCGACCGAGGAAGTCGTCAGGGTAGATCGCGGAAATGCTGACCCAATAGATCTCGCAGGCAGGTCCCTGGAAGAACCATTTCTCCCGCGGAATGATCAGGTCGTAGCGGAAGCAGGTGTCCCGCGGATGTTCGGGGTAGTAGTCACAACCGACCGCACGCTCATTGACGGCTCTGCGATCGACCACCCACTCCCAGACCATCTCGCCCGGATGACTGTAAGGCAGATCGACATCGGCCGGTATGTCAGTCCAAATGCCGATGTGGAATCCCTTTGGACCCTCGTCCGGCGGCTCGGGCGAATCCCACCGGTAGTATGAACCCCACCAGTGTACATCGGTGATCGGCTTTGATGAATCGCAGAGCCAGTCGTCCGCCACGATCTGCTGACCTTCATAAGCGGACGCCTCGTCCCAGCCCCAGAAGCAGTCCGGGAATTCGGAGTTACTATTGAAAATCGGCGGTTGCGCCCATTTCAGCAGCGGGCACACCCTGTTTTCGCATGTCGTGAGCGGTCCGAGCGGATCACCGCCCCGCTCGACACACTCGTTGTGATAGAACTCCCTGCACTCGCCGTCCGGCAGACAGCACGCCTGCGGTGGAATCTCGCATGCGTCGTCGATCTCGTTCCCGTTCTCGTCACCGAGGCAGACCGGTGAACCGATCGGCGAGGGAACGCCGCCGATGTCGTCGCAACACAGTGGATCCGTTTCGATGCATCGGCCGCTGTCGGGATCGCAACAGGCCATCGTCGTATCGACGCAGCCCGTGTCCGGACCCTGTGGCACGCCGCCCGCCTCCTGGCAGCAAAGCGGGTCAAGGTCGCGACAGGAGCCGTCGTTCATACAGCAACCCTGCGTCTCCGTGCACGCGGCACCGGGGACTGGTTCGCCCTCGAACTGCATGCAGCATAATGGATCGAGCATCTTGCAGGCACCATCAGGCAGGCAGCAGGCCGCCTCGCCTGTGCAGAAGGATTGAGGCCCCTGCGGAACGCCGCCTATGTCATCGCAACAAAGCGGGTCGAGGTCGATGCAGGCACCGCTGGGCATGCAGCAAGCTTCAGGCACTGTGCACACGGTTCCCTCGCCCTGAGGATGACCATTGAGTTCCAGGCAGGTGTTTCGCGGGATGTCGATGCAATCCCCGTCCCGCAGGCAGCACGCCTCTTGGGCGTACATCGTCGTCAGCACGAACGCCATATCCCACGGTGTACGTTCGGGGTTGTAGATCGGCTCACCCTCCTCCCACTCGGCGGGGACTCTCGGGTCTGTCGGTGAGTAGATTCGCACCGCGGCGTCGTTGAAGAAGTGTTTCCGTGTCTTCCAGCCCCACGGCCGCTCAGGCGGGGCGGAGGCTGGACAGCAGACATCAGGTGGCTCGCCGGCCACGAGACACTCGACGGCAGTAGGATCGGCTTGATCGATGACGCCGTCGCAGTTAACGTCCGCTCTCTCGCACACGCCGGTCGGCAGCTGCCCAATGCAGTCAAAGGCCCTTAACATATCAGGTGGGCCCAACATCCCATTGCCGTCGACGTCGCCGTCGCACGGGCACACCGCGTAGATGGCAGAAATGCTCACCCAGAAGATGTTGCACGAGCGATCCTGGAAGAACCACTCGGATTCAGGAATCATGAAATCGTATCGGAAGCACGTGTCCACCGGGTGGTCCGGGAAGTAGTCGCAACCGACTGGTCGCTCGTTCAGGAACCTACTCTCGACGTTCCATTCATGGATCATTTTGCCGGGATGGCTGAACATTACGATCTGCCCGTCGGCCGGCACGTCCGTCCAGATCCCGATGTGGAAGCCCTTCGGCGTCACCTCGGGCGGAGCCGGTGCATTCCAGTCGAAGTATGATCCCCACCAGTGGATGTCCGTGACCGGCTGCTCGGTGCTGCACTCCCAATCGTCTGCCACGATCTGCTGCATGCCGTAAATGGAGGGCTCATCCCATCCGAAGAAGCACTCGGATACCTCTGAAGAGCTGTCATACACCGGCGGCTGAGCCCATTTCAGCGGGTTGCATTGGACCATGTCGCAGGTCGTGTTGGGTCCCTGCGGATCGCCGCCGTTGTCCACGCACTTGTTGTGG
>JAUXGE010000408.1 GCA_030622435.1 Planctomycetota bacterium | reverse complement strand
CCAACACCAACTACGCCGACGTTCTGGTCCGGATCGGGCTCCTCGACGACGCCGCACGGTACTACGAGCGGGCTCTGGATCTGAACCCGCGAGATGTCGTGGCGCTGGATCATTACGCGAGGATTCTCGCACGGATGAATCAACCCGAGGCGGCAATGGACCATTACGTCCGCGCGCTCAGCCTCGACCCTACTCGTCGGCGAGCTTGTCTCTCGCTGGCAAGGTTGCTCGCCATGAAGGGTCGCTCGCGCGAAGCCGTTGTCGTGCTGCGCGACGGGGCGACGCGCCATCCCGACGCGCTGGACATCATCGACTTCCTGGCACAACTCCTTTCCACACACCCGGATGAAACTGTTCGCAATGGTGAGGAGGCGGTCAACTGGGCGGAGCGGCTCAACCGGGCCTACGGTGCCGGCAATCCGGCGGCGCTGTTGACGTTGGCGACGGCATACGCCGAATGCGGTCGATTCGATGAGGCCGTCATAACCGCAGAGCGGGGGCTCGCTCTGGCTAAGTCCCAGAGTAACATGCGCACTGCATCGGAACTCGAGCGCCGCCTCGAGCTGTTCCGCGCAGGGAAACCGTACTATTTCACCGAATGACTACTCGGTCCAATGCGTAAACCACGCGATCGGATTGGCCAAGCGCTATGTCCGAAGATCGGTGATATCCATCCCATTTGAGCATTCTCGGATTTCGTGTAGCAGATGTAGCGCCGCCCCTTGTGGGCGGCGCCAGCCCGGAATCCTCGTCACCCACAAGGGGTGACGCTACATGAATACACAGAATGTCCTAGTCGCGCAAGGACCGATCGAGCACGTCCGTGACGAACATGTGGCCCGGTTCGTGGGTGATCGCAAGTTCGGGCTGTGCGCTCATGATCGCCTCCATCGGCGTGACACCACAGGCCCAGAAGACCGGAATCTCACCCGGGCGCACCGTCACGGCGTCACCGTAGTTGGGCCGGTGAAGATCCTGGATTCCGATAGCTTCAGGATCACCGACATGCACCGGACCGCCGTGGACTTGCGGGTAGGCCTCCGTGACCCGGGCCGCCGTTTCCGCCTGCTCCGGCGTCATTGGTCGCATCGAAACGACCAAAGGCCCGGCAAACGCTCCCACCGGTGTGCACGCCCTGTTGGTGCGATACATCGGCACGTTGCAGCCTTCCTCGACGTGTCGAACGGGCAGGCCTGCATCGAGCAACGCCGACTCGAACGTGAATGAGCAGCCAATCAGGAAGGCCACGCAATCAGCGGTCCAATACGACTCGATCGCCCCAGGGCTATCCACGCAAACGCCCCGTCGATACACGCGATAACGCGGCAGATCCGTCCGCACATCAGCACCCGGTGCCATCTGCCTCGGTTCGTGGGTTCCGGGCGCCGTCTGCTCCAACAGTGGACACGGCTTCGGATTGCGCCGGCAAAACTCCTCGAACTCGCTTGCCACATCGACCTGCAGGACGACGAGATTCGCCTGAGCAAACCCCAGCGCCATGCCCGCTGTCGGCCCGGTCAAATCACCCAAGCGGCATAGCTCGCGGATCCCGGCGCCGGTCATGTGGGTATGGTCGTCCGCCGTCACAGGTCCTCTCCGCGTGAACGAAGCTGCCCGATCGCCCTGCCAATGCTGTCGGTTGACAGCCCGCACAGTCTCAGTGCCAACACGGCCGACAGGAAGTTCTCGGGAAAGCGTGGGTTGGCCGATCCGATCGTTTCGGTCCTGCCATCCACGTTCATGCTCACCTTCCCGTCGAGGAGCCAAGCGCCGCGATCGACACCCATCCGTGAAGAAACAAAGAAGGTTCGCCCCTGGTGTTTGCGGGCCAGCGGCCGCAGTCTCTCATCGTCGAACGGCAGAATCAGGGAGTCGTCGGGATGATGGTTCATGAACACCCGGCTCTTGATACGAGTGTATTCAGCGATGGATCGGTGGCGGTCAAGATGCGCCTCATCGATGTTCAGCAGGATCGCCACGTGCGGCCGGAACTGGACTACCGTCTCCAATTGGAAGCTCGACACTGCCAGCGCTATGGCATGGGCCGTTCCACTCTCACGCAGCAGCTCGGAAAGTGGCAGTCCGCGATTGCCACCGATCGTCAGCTGTTCCCCGGTCTCCAGTGACAACCGCTGCAAGAGTTCGACGGTCGTTCGTTTGCCGATTGTCCCGGTTACGCCGATCAGGCGAGTGTCCGGTGGATCGTCAGCAAACCCGATCTGGTATGCAAGCTCCAGCTCACTCATGACGGGGATGCCGCGGTGGTGCAGTTCATTGACGAGGGAGCCGTCCGCCCGCACACCCGGACTGAGTACGACCAGATCACAGCCGGCGAGAAACTCGAGACTGTGCCCGCCCGCCTCGACTCCTGCAACCACGAGACCCGGCCCCAACGTCACGGGGCCCTTGTCGGATATGCATACACGGTGCCCTCTGCTTGTCAGCAGTGCGGACGCAGCCCGACCCGTCTCACCGTAGCCGAGAATTCCCACCAGAAGCGACTCTCCCCGCGCCAACGGTGACGGCACGGTCTGACGGCGAATGTTCTCGAGCATGCGCAGGCTCGCCGAGATATCCAGGCCGTCCGTCGTCGGCTCTCGTCGGTGGGTGACTCCATCTACCGCACCACCCTCATGGACCATCATCTCGAGGTCGTCTGCCACGCTGTTGGCCGACGGAAGCAAGTCTCGATCCGCCAGGATGGAAAGTGCACCCGCCAGACCGTAAGCCCCCCAGTTCGACACACCGGCGGCGATGCAGAAATCGGTGGAGACGGTCGTGGCGATCGCCGGACCCAACTCGATGCTGTGGAGTGCATCGACAAACACCTTCCCCATTCCGATCTCGTTGCCACCATCACCGACACCGATGGTCGTCAACCCGCGCCGACTACCCTCGAGAAACAGCTCGTCGAGCGGCGCCGTTACCTCTGTGATGTCTACCCCACGCATGTTGCGGTACCGCCCGTCAGCGCTACGCCCGACTCGCTCAATCGAAACCAGGTGAGTCGGCTGCGCGCGCTCGAGGTAATCCGCCACATGGATGACGGGATCGAGACCGATGCTTCGAAACAGCGGTGCATTGTATGAATCCGTAATGTAGTCCACGTTGACGCCGAGTCGTTCGAGTGTCTCACCCAGCACTTTCGCGCCGGGAGGCCCGTCCGTCTCGCCCGCTCCGGCATCGGGAATGTAAAACCCGCTCACAATGCCCACACGACGGGCAAGTCGCAGGGATTGCGCCGCAAGCCGGAGTTGGTCTGACACCACCAGGCCGAAGACGTTCCGCTCACCTGGATCGGT
>JAUXGE010000205.1 GCA_030622435.1 Planctomycetota bacterium | reverse complement strand
CAGGTGTCGCATGTTCCTCCTCCATCGAGATCCCCTCGGACACAAACGCCCTGAGCAACGCCGATCGCGTGTCCTTCCGTTCTTGCCGAGCCTGCTGTCGCTGCTCCTCCGGTCCGGCCTGTCCGAGTTCGGCGCGGATGTCCAGGTCGCGCCCGGTCCAGAAACCGGGCAGCGGGACGTGGTCGTGAGTCGTCGCCGTGACGAGCGCCCGGTTCGAATACGATCCGGCCGGGCGAAACGAACCGTCACGCTCCCGCTCGAAGTAGAGCACGCTAGATGACAGGATACCCCACCGGCTGAGGATGCACGGGACCTCAGGAGGCACCGTCCCAAGATCCTCTCCGACTATAACAGCGTCGTGACGGCAGCTCTCGAGCGCCAAAATCCCCAGCAAAGCGTCAGCGGGATAGCGAACATAGGCGCCTTGCGTAGCAGACACGCCATCCGGGACCCAATACTGCCGAAACAGGCCCAGAATATGGTCGATACGGAGCATGCCCGCATGGGCGAGCGATGCTCGCAACAGTCTGATCCAGTAGTCATATTGTCGAGCTTCAAGCTCGTGTGGGACAACCGGTGGAAAACCCCAGGTCTGCCCAGCATCCGAGTACGGATCGGGCGGAGCACCTACCTCCACGTCCGCGGCCAGGAGTCCCTGATACGCCCACGCATCGCTGCCGTCAGGCGCCGACCCGATAGCCAGGTCGGGGTAGAGTCCGATCGCCATGCCTGCGTGTTCGGCCACATCAGCCGAGTGGGCAAGCTGCCGGTCCAACTCGAATTGGACATAGCAGTGGAACTCGATCTCGCGGCGATGAGCGGAACGAAACGCTTCGACATCGGGAGAGTCGGGACGACGATACTCCTTGGGCCAGTCGCGCCATCCTCTCCCCCCCCCAACGTCGGTTTTCAACCACTCGTGCAACGTGCTGAACGTGGCGAATTCAATGAGCGTCTCGCCCTGGGAATGAACATATTCAGCATATGCTCGTCCACGTTCGGACCGCCCGTCGGCATGTTTGCCCAGGAAGACTTCGTGCAATCGCCGAAGAACATCCAGCTTCATGCCCGCGATTGTCTCGTAGTCCACGAAACGGGCATCGCGGACTCCGGCGAGCCGCTCTCCAAAGGCATCCGAGGAAACCATCGCCCGCTCTTGCGGACATTGGGCAAGCTCGGGAACGGACTCAACATCAAGATAGACAGGATTGCGAAATAGGCGGCTTACCGGGCAGTACGGACTGATTCGACCACCCTGGTTGAGCAATGCGTGAAGTGGATTGATTCCGACGAATGCCGCTCCGCAGGGCGCCAGATCCTTCACCATTCTCTCAACGTCTGTCAAATCACCCACACCCCAGTTCTGACGGCTCCGGATCGAATAGAGGTTTGTCCATACGCCGAACGCGCGGCGATCGCCCAGCCTCGCGGACAGCTCAGCACACCGGCCTGGGGAGATGATCAGCGATTGCTCGGCCTCATGAACACTGCCGCGCGACTCGATTGTCGCGCGTACCCTGTGATAACCGGCAAGCGGGTTGACGGGGAGCTTCACTTCTAAAACGCGATTCGGCCGGCTTGGATCACCGCGACCGTGAACCGTATGCACCGTGCCGTCCTCCTCGCACAGCTCTACATGCCACTCGAGGGATGATGCGGTGTCCGGAATCCTCAGACTGATGTTCGGAGCGTTCTCGCAATCCCGAACGACAACACGAGCCGGCGGCAGCAGGCGGCTTTCTTCGGATCGTTCGAGGCTCTTCAGTGTTAGCGAGGCGCCAGACTCCGTCGAAGCATCAAAGCCCATTGAAGCAAGGAGCGTTTCTCGCGTGCCATCCTTCGTGACGCGAAGTGTGCCGGCAATGTCGTGATACTCAGGCAGGATTCCGACTCGATCGGACAGCGATCGAAGATGGGGCCTGTCCGCCATTTCAGCACACCGGCTGTAGAATCAGAGCGGCCAGGGGAGGCAGCGTCAGGTTCAGAGACTGCGGATAACCGTGCATCCCGACATCGTCCGTGTGCAGCGAGTGGCGGAGAGGGTAGCCGCTGCCTGCGTATGCCGGATCATCGCCGGAGAGCAGGTATCGGTAGCTACCCCGGTGTGGCGAGCCGATCCGGTAATCCTCCCTCGGCACGGGCGTAAGGTTCAAGACAACTATCAGCATCTCGTCACCGGATTGTCGTCGATAGGAGACGACCGAGTTGTTGTAGTCGTTGCAGTCAATCCATGCAAAACTCTCGGGATCGGGATCACCGCGCCACAAAGCAGGCGACTCCAGGTAGACCCGCCCCAGATCCTCGAGCCACCTTGCCAGCCCGATGCGCATCGGATCGTCCGCCAGATGCCAGTCGAGGCTGACGGCGTAGTACCACTCGCTGTACGGGGCGATCTCTGTTCCCATGACGAGAAGCTGCTTGCCCGGTCGGGTGTACTGGTACGCCAGCAGCGCGCGCAGGTTCGCGAACTTCTGCCAAGGATCCCCCGGCATTTTCTCGAGCAGAGAACGCTTCCCGTGAACCACTTCATCATGTGAGATCGCATTGATGAACCGCTCGGAATGCTCGTAGAGCATGGCAAACGTCAAGTCGTTCTGGTGGTAGCGCCGGTGGATCGGATCCTTCGAGAAATAGAGCAGGGAGTCATGCATCCAACCCATGTTCCACTTGAACGTGAAGCCGAGACCGCCGGCAACGGACACGGGTCTCGTTACGCCCGACCAGGAGGTCGACTCCTCCGCAATGGTGACACAGCCGGGACATTCGGTGCGCACGGCCTCGTTCACGGTTCGGAGCAGTTCGAGTGCCCCGACATTCTCCTTGCCACCGCAATAGTTCGGCAGCCACTCTTCACCGTCTCGCCCGTAATCCAGGTAGAGCATCGAGGCGACGGCGTCGACCCGCAGCCCGTCGAGGTGAAACTCCTTCAACCAATAGAGCGCGTTGCTGATCAGGAACGTGCGCACTTCGTTCCGATCGTAGTTGAAGATCAATGTACCCCAGTCGGGATGCTCGGCGCGACGCGGGTCGTCGTGTTCATACAAGGCCGTCCCGTCGAAACGCCGCAGTGCGAAGTCGTCCTTCGGAAAGTGCGCCGGGACCCAATCCAGGATGACGCCGATGCCGTTCTGGTGGCAAACGTCGACTAAGTAGCGGAAGTCATCAGGATCACCGTACCGCCAGGTCGGCGCGTAGTAGCCTGTTACCTGATACCCCCACGACGCACCCAGAGGGTGCTCCGCCACCGGAAGTAACTCGACGTGCGTAAAGCCGAACCGCTTCATGTGCTCGACCAGACGCGGGGCGATCTCCCGATACGTCAGCGGCCTGTTCCCCTCTTCCGGAACACGTGCCCACGAGCCGAGGTGCACCTCGTAGATCGACATTGGCTCGCGGGTCCAGTCGCGCTCCTTGCGAGAGGTCATCCACGTCTCGTCCACCCACGAATACGAGGATTCGAAAACGCGAGATGCGTTGCCCGGCGGCCCTTCCATAAACTGGGCATACGGATCACTCTTGAGACGGATTGCTCCGTCCGCCGTCTTGATCTCGTACTTGTAGAGCATGCCGGATCGTAACCCTGGAATGAACAGCTCGAAGACACCGGAGCTTCCCATTTGCCGCATCGGAAACAGCCGGCCGTCCCAGCCGCAGAAATCCCCCGTCACGGAGACCCGGCGGGCACTGGGCGCCCAAACGGCAAAGGCGACGCCGTCAACTCCGTCGATCCGCAGTATGCGCGAGCCCAGCTTTCTCCAGATCCGGCGGTGGTTGCCTTCATTGAACAGGTGTAGATCCACCTCCCCGAGTGTCGGAAGGAAGCGATATGGGTCGTCGCATTCCCAAACATTGCCGTCGGCAAACTGAAACCGGAGGCGGTAGGTCAACGGTAGAACCGCTTCCGGAAGAAACGCACCGTAGAGCCCGCCCTCCTCGACCTGCTGCAAATCGATCACCCTGCCGTCGCCAAGGATACACTCGACACCGACGGCGTTGGGATGAAACGCCCGAACGACGACACCTTCACAACCGTCTGCCGATGCCGGATGCGCGCCAAGCACACTATGCGGCTCGGAAAGCTCTATCGCACGCAGCCGCTCCCAATCGGAACGGGAAATGCGGGCGGGATCGCTCTTAACGGTCTTTGCTTTTCTAGTCTTCACGGCCTTCATTGTTCGTCCGTGCTCTCCAACAACAGGATGCTACGCCCTGGAACCTCTACCGTCCCCGCGGTAATTACCTCATCGGGTATGTCGCTCGACGCCGTTGACAAGCGCCTTACCCACGACCCTGTCTCGGCAATTACCGGGAGACTGAACGACAAACCCGATTCACCGCCGTTCAGGACCAACAGGACCGTCTCGGCCAAGGCGTCAGACTCGTCGCCTACCGGCTCCTTGCTACCACATCCATGAAGCAACATGCCAAGGACGCGGAGACCGCCATCCTCCCAATCGGCGAGGTCGAACTCCCGACCATCGGGATGCAGCCACGTGATGTCCTTGATCCCCGTCGGGGAAAGGGGCTCTCCACGCAGAAACGTTCGGCACCGAAACGCACCGAATTGCCGCCGCAGTCGCAGGACCTCCCGCACGAAACCGAGGAACGCCGCTCGCCTCTTGTCGAGCGCCCAATCATTCCAGGATAGCTCACTATCCTGGCAGTAGGCGTTGTTGTTGCCCCGTTGGGTCCTTCCGAGTTCGTCACCAGCCGATATCATCGGCAACCCAAGCGAGAAGGCAAGTGCCGCAACCAGATTGCGCTTCGCCTGTTCACGCTTGGTCAGCACATCGGGGTCCTCGGTAGGGCCTTCAACCCCCCAGTTGCACGAAAGGTTGTTGTTGTTGCCATCTCGGTTGTCTTCCCCGTTTGCCTCGTTGTGCTTGCCTTCGTAGCTTACCAGATCCTGCAAGCTGAAGCCGTCGTGGGCAGCCACGTAATTGACACTAGCGCAAGGATTGCGCCCCGCCGCCTCGAACAGATCACTACTTCCCGTAATCCGCCGCGCAACCTCACCGAGAGGAACCGGGTCACCTCTCCAAAACGCCCGCATCGTACTCTGATACTTGTCGTTCCACTCCGACCACCCCGCAGGAAAGCGGCCAACCCGGTAACCATCCGGCCCCAGATCCCACGGTTCGGCGATCAGCTTCACCTCCGACAGCACCGGATCCTGTCGAACCGCCGCCAAAAACGGCCCGTCCAGCTCCACGCCATGGTGCCCCCTTGCCAGCGCGGTGGCCAGATCGACCCGGAATCCATCGACGTGCATCTCCTGCACCCAATAACGCAGGCTGTCCATGACGAGCTGCAGCGTACGCGGGTGCCTCATGTTCAGGCTGTTTCCACAGCCGGTCACGTCGTCGTAGAACCGCGCGTTGTCCGGCCGGAGACGGTAGTAGGATGCGTTGTCGATGCCGCGCAGCGACAGCGTCGGACCGAGCTGATCCACCTCACCGCTATGGTTGTACACGACGTCCAGGATCACTTCGATGCCCGCCCGATGCAGGGCCTTGACCATGGACTTGAACTCGTGAACCTGCTCGCCATGCGAACCCGTTGCATACCGAGAGTATGGCGCCAGGAAGGCTATCGAACTGTACGCCCAGTAGTTCACCAGCCCACGTTTGGCCAGCCGCCATTCGTCCAATGCGTGATGAACGGGAAGAAGCTCGACGGCCGTCACGCCCAGGCTGCGAAGGTGGTCGATGACCGGCTCGGAACTCAATCCGAGGTATGTCCCCTTCAAGCGATCAGGAACATCCGGATGCCGAACCGTCATACCCTTCACATGGCACTCGTAGATGAACGAATCTTCCCAGGGCGTGCGCGGAGGCCGGTCATCTTCCCAATCGAACGTGCGATCGATCACGAGACACTTCGGCACGAACGGCGCGCTATCCCGCTCGTTGAACGAAAGATCCTCCCGAGGATCGTTCCGGTCATAACCGTAGACCGCATCACCCCACTCGAGGGTACCGGCCACTGCCCTCGCATAAGGGTCAACCAGTAATTTGTTGGGATTGAAACGGTGCCCCCGCTCCGGATCATAGGGACCGTGTACGCGGAAGCCATAAGCTTGCCCCGGGCCGACGCCGGGGAGGTAAGCATGCCACACCAGGTCCGTTCTTGCGGGCATACGAATCCGCGAGGATTCTTCCAGCCCGTCCGGGTGATCAAAGAAGCACAGATCGACAGACGTCGCGTGCTCAGAAAAGACGGCGAAGTTCACCCCGTCCCCATCCCACGTAGCCCCGAGTGGATATGGGCGTCCCTTGAGCACCGGCCTCGCGCGGTTGGGGCTATCGACTGACATTGATTCCCGGGTCGAACTCATCTCGAACATGATCTCGCCTGTGGCGAACACCGCAACACCACACCGAAAGTTTGCGGGATCAAAGGTCCGAACACAACCCTAAATGTGGCATCGGGTTTCAACCTGTCAGAACACGGATCGCAAACCCGTGCCACACCCTTTTCAACAGGCTGCTGACTGCCATGGTCACGGCGACCACCGATTCCGGGTGACGGGTCGGGATACCCGCACCGCGTCTGGGCACCGCAATCAACGGACAGGGTTGAGGGAGCGGCGTCCAGCCGCAACCCGCAAGCAAGGTCCGAATACCCAGACCTTACGGAACAACGGTGAGAATGCCGAAGATATCCCTGCATGAATGAGCCGAGGAAGATTGCGTATTTCTCGATGGAGCTGGGAATTTGCGCCGACATCCGCACTTACAGCGGCGGATTGGGCGTCCTGGCCGGGGATACGGTCCGCGCGGCCGCCGATCTCAAGGTCCCCATGGTGGCGGTGTGCCTGCTCCACCGCAAAGGTTATTGCAACCAGGTGCTGGACGCGGAGGGCAACCAGACCGAGGAACCCGTCGACTGGGTCATCGAGGACTTTCTCGAAGAGCTTCCCGCCCGGGCGTCCGTCGAGATAGAGGGAAGCGAGGTCCGCATACGCCCCTGGGTACGCGACGTGGTCGGCCACAGCGGATTCCGGATACCTGTTATCTTCCTCGACACAGACCTGCCGGAGAACGACGACACCCATCAGGGATTGATCCACCACCTGTACGGCGGCGACCTTCGGTATCGCCTCTGCCAGGAGACGATTCTCGGAATCGGCGGCGTAAGAATGCTGCGTGAGCTGGACTACGATGACATCGAACGCTTCCACATGAACGAGGGGCACGCCAGCCTGCTTACCTGCGAGCTGTTCCGCGAGCGGCTACGGGATTCGGGACCGGAAGGGCTGGACGACGAAACGATCGAGGCCGTCCGCCGCCAATGCGTCTTCACAACGCATACCCCCGTCCCGGCCGGACACGACAAGTTTCCACTGGACGTGGTCCAAGGCGTGCTGAGCGAGCGCAACACCGACATGCTCGAGGCGCTGTCCTGCCTTGATGGTTCCTTGAACATGACCTACCTCGCCCTCCACTTGAGCCACTACGTCAACGGCGTAGCCAAGCGACACGGCGAGATATCCAGCCTCCTCTTCGCTCCGTACGCCATCGACTCCATTACAAACGGCGTTCACGCCCGTACCTGGGTGTCACCCCCCTTCCAGGATTTGCTGGATCAGCACATTCCCACCTGGCGTGACGACAGCTACAGCCTCCGCAACGCCGTATCGATTCCCAACCACGAGGTCTGGGAGGCGCATGACTGGGCCAAGCAACACCTCATCCACTACGTCAACCGCATGGCCGATGCGGCCATGGACCCCGGCGTCTTCACGATCGGCTTCGCCAGGCGCTCTGCGACATACAAACGCGGTGACATGCTCTTCGACGATCTAGATCGACTCCGGCGCATTCACGATAACGTCGGACGGATCCAGATCATCTACGCAGGCAAGGCTCACCCGCAAGACGACGGTGGCAAGGAGATCATCCGCAGTATTTTTCGAGCCCGGGCGGCATTGAAGGACAAAATCGAGGTTGCCTACCTGGCCAACTACGACATCGATCTGTGCAAGATGATGACGTCCGGCGTCGACCTGTGGCTCAACACACCGGAGCCACCGCTGGAGGCCTCTGGAACCAGCGGAATGAAAGCCGCACTCAACGGCGTCCCGTCCCTGAGCGTACTGGATGGTTGGTGGCTCGAGGGATGGATCGAAGGAACGACCGGCTGGTGCATCGGACGGGCCGAGCGAACCTCGGCCGAACCCGGTGACCGGGAAAAAGACGCCGAGATGCTCTACGACAAGCTCGAGTTCCTCATCCTACCCCTGTTCTACCAGGACCGCGATCGCTTCGTGGACATAATGCGGCATTGCATCGCCCTCAACGGGTCGTTCTTCAACACCCAGCGAATGATGGCCCAGTACGTTCTCAAAGCCTACTTCGGGTAGGCCCCTTCTCATTACCCGTGACGCCGGGTGGCCCATCACTTCAGCGGTGGGGAAGTCGAATCCCCCTTCCGATGCAATGGGGTGTCCCACCGCTGTGTCAGCAGTGCGTCTGCCGTACACGCGGCGCGATCAGAACCGCGACTGTTAACGAGCGGTCAATGCACAGCCGGGTGCCGGGTGGCCCATCGCTTTAGCGGTGGGGAAGTCGAATCCCGCTTTGCAGGCACGCCACACCCTCTAATCCCCAACGAGCATGCCGGGT
>JAUXGE010000363.1 GCA_030622435.1 Planctomycetota bacterium | reverse complement strand
GCTCGCGTTGGAGGGTGTCGAGGGCTTCGCGCACCTCTATCGCCATACGAGAGTTCGGAAACTCGCGGACCAGTTCCAACCCGCTCGCGAGGGCGTCCTGCCACCGTTTCTCATTCACGGCGAAGCGGAACTGCACGCCGAGCTGGAGCAACTTTTCTTTGAAGACGTGACGCGCCGAGGACTGCAATACCTCGGCTTCTTCACGCGAGAGATACTCATCGAGCCACTTGAGGACGTCAATCGCAGCATCGACGTCGTTGCGCCGCACGGCCTCATCCCACGCGGCTTTTAGCTCCTGTTTGTGCTGCTCCTTCAGGGTCTTCATCTGCTCGATCAGGCTGAACACCCTCTCATCATCCGGCAGGGCGTGAAGGAGTCGGTCTATCTCGCTCTGAGCGCGATCCCAATCGTGGGCCTCGAAATGATCCGCGATGAGCCTGATCGCCTCGCCCAATTTGGCTTGAATCGCCCTTCCTCTCTCCTCCTCCAACTCCTTGCGGAGTGCATCAGCCTCCACTTTGTACGCGAATCTTCGCTCAATCTCGTCGACGAGGCTGAAGGCCGCCTCCCACCTCTCGTATAGTATTTCTTCACGGATGGCGTTGCGCAACGTGTCGATTTCCTGGTTGCGATGAACGAGCGACTTGATCGCGTCGGATATACGCGTGTTCTCCGCAATCGAATCGAGCTTCGCGGAGTACCCTGCCACCGTCTCGCGTAGATCTCGAAGTTCGCTCAGATGGCGTGCCAGGGTCGATTCCATCTTGAGCAGCATCGGCATCACGGTCATCATCATGATCACGATGAACAGCGCAAACCCACCCGCTGCGGCTGTCCATATCCCCGCCGTGCCGTAACCGATGACCCCCAGGGCCACCAGAGCACACGCGAGCACCATGGCGATCACGCACACGAGATTGTGCAGCCAGCGAAGCCGTGAAAACCGTATGGGAGGTGGCGGCATGATACGTTCCTCAATAAAAGCGTCCACCGACCCGACGCCACAGGTCAGTGGGTCCGTGACAGTTTAGGCGGCTTCAGCGCCGCATCCTCATGCAGCCTGAAAGGCTGATCGAGAGTAGCCGTGGGCAAGTCCGCCACAGGCGGATGCCGCCCACGGTAACCCCAACACCCGTTCCATTCGACCCTGAAGGGGTCGCATAAACGTCCCGTCGCACACGCCGCAGAGAATAGACGACCCTTTCAGGGTCGGGCGGTTCGGTGGCGGCGCCATCCGGGGGCGGCGCTACGCTTGCCCCCGGCTATCCATGAAAGGCTCTCTCATTGCAAGCGCAATATTCCACCCTTGAAGAATTCTTTTCTTAACTCTTGAGGAGAATTCTTCTTCTTGGCTGACCGCTTTTGCGTCGCTCTCTTCCGTGCACCGGCTTTGGGCTGAACTCCTCGTCCGCCCAGCTATCCATTCGGGCTGGCGGTGAACCTACAACCTTACGGCGTCCACGCGGCCCATGATCTCGTCCGGTGCGGGCGGCCCATTTACTACGAGGTCCGAAGTCGGTTACCCAACGACGACCAAGCCGGGGTCGGGCTGGCCCGTTCCCGGACGAGAGTTCTGCGATTTCGCGCTGCGGCGCCGGCCACGTTGCCGTGACACCGCACCCTTCTTCGACGATCCTGGACGCTCCGGGGGATCGTCGTGGTATTCCGTATCTTTCTTGCTGATGGCGTACGCCGTCCGGCAGAGCTCGTGCCCCACCAGAATGTATCCTCGATTGCGGTTCCGTTTCCCGCCGTCCGTGTAGCGATCAAAGACCTCGCGGAATCGTCCGCCTCGCCGAACGGCCCCGTGCGCCGCCTCGATCCATGCCCACTTCAGGGTCCGCCGGCCCATGTGGCCCACATGGCGACCCTTCGGGGCTTCACCTGTCTCCTCTCCGCTGTCGAATGCTCGTGGGGCGAGCAAACTGTAGGATGCCAGTTTCTTAGCACTCCGGAAGCGACCGAAGTCGCCAACCTCCGCCAAGATGGTGTGGGCCAATACCGGGCCCACGCCCGGAAGACCCTGCAAACGCTTGGCCTGCGGTGTCGCTCGCAGTTGGCGATAGATGGTCCGCGTCACCACGGCGATCTGACGACGAAGCTGATCCAGCAGTTGCAGGTAGCCCTTCAACGTCGCACGGCCGCTAGCACGGAGCCGCGGGTTCTTGGCGTCGTTGGCCAGCCGCGTCAACATCCTGCGACCCTGGACTCCGAACAAGTCCGCAAAGTCGTGCAGGATCCCGTGCCGATGCAGGATCGCGTGGACACGGTTCTTTAATCCCGTCTGCAGCCGGACGAGACTCATCCGATAGCGCAGCCACTCCCGCCGATCCCTTACCTCACGCGGTGGAAGCCATACCTGCCACCACCAATCCGTCTGGCTACCCAGCTCTGACAGCAGGTCCGCGTCTGTGCGATTGCTCTTGGCCATCCCTCGTGCGTTCCGCCAGGCCGCCACCTTGCTGCTGCTGGCCAAGCAGGCCTCCAGGCCCACCTGTTCGAGTTCCTCGCAGATCCATTCCCAGCCGAAGCTCGATTCGAGAATCACCGGTATCCCTCGCGGCCAGTCTTCCAGGCGTTTGCGAAGACCATCCCGATCTTCATGCTCAAGCCGCTGCCTCCAGGCGATCTTGCCCTCCGCGTTCCGCGCGGTTACCGTGCTGAACCGGCGATGAACGTCCAAGCCGACCATCACCGCCACCCGATCCGTTGTCTTCATGGCTGTCTCCTTAACTATGAACCACGCCGGACAATATACAGTCCGGGAGGAGACAGCCTTTCATGCGATTATTACAGAGCAGGCCTTCAGCCTGCGATCCTGCCCGCCGATTCTGTCACGGACCCGCGTCCGGCAGCCACGGCCAAGTCCTGTCACAACCGGGGACCGAAGGCGGAGAAGCTTGACCGTGGGATGATTCCGTGATGGCGGGACACGAATCCCGCTACAGCGTGAGGTGCGAGAACGGGTTCTCGCACCAGCCGAGTCCTATTGTGCTGACTGGTCCGCGAGCGCTGACCCTACCATGCTGACTGGTCCGCGAGCGCGGATCCTATCACGCTGACTGGTCCGCGAGCGCGGACCCTACCGTGCTGACCGGCTGGGAAGCCGGTCCCACAGAGGTTCTGAGCAGGTAAGGGCAGAGGTTCTGAGATAGGCTCTTGAGCGTACGTCACGCCCCCTGCTTGCCGCAGCATTGCTTGTACTTCTTCCCGCTGCCGCAAGGGCATGGGTCATTTCGCTTCGGCTTGCCCTCCGTGCGGATCGGGTCAGCCGGCGGCGGAAGCGGCTCCTCGTCGGTACCGGGCATCTGCTCTTGATGCCTCTTCTCGCGTATTTCCTTCTCTCGGAACCGCTCCGTATCGGAGTCAGAGCGTTTGGTCATTGTCTCCCTCCCCGTTAAACACCTGCGAAAACCACTCGCGCACTGCGCGTTGACGCGTTAGCATTCAGCGATTCTACCACAAAACGACTCCGTCCGTACGCGACGGGCAACCCGACTCCCCGACTCCCTGCCAATCGGCCGTTGGGAGCACCAAACTGAAGCTCTTGCCGGAGGGCGGACCCGATCGGTCGCGGTCCACGCCCCAAACCGGCTGAGCCACGCACAGAATCTGCTTGTGTAACCCGGCGGTCTGTGACTACACTCCGCGTGCCGTGATGAGCGTGTTCGTCCAGAACTGAGACATCGCCCGTGTCGCCGCGTTTACGTCTGATCTTATCCGTTGTGGCCATCCTTGGTGTGTTCGTCATCGGCACGCTCGGCTACATGGTCATCGAAACCGAGCGCGCCCCCTCGTTCCTCGACGCCGCCTACATGACCGCCATCACTGTCTCGATGGTAGGCTACACCGAGGTGTGAGGCCTCAGCCCCAAGGGGCAGTTGTGGACCATTGGCGTGATCACTTTCGGCATCGCAACGGTCTCCGTGGCCTTTACCTCGCTCATCACCTTGTTCGTCAGTGGGGAGCTGCGCTCGCTACGGGAGAGGAAGAAAATGGAAACGACGCTCCACCAGATGCGTAACCACATCATCCTCTGCGGCTATGGCCGGATCGGAGCCATGATCGTCGAGGAGTTCACTCGGCGAACGATCCCCGTTGCCGTAGTCGAGATCCTGTCCGAGGTCGAGGACGATCTGCGCGAGGCGCAGATACCCTACGTGATCGACGACGCGACGGAAGAACGCGCGCTGTTAAACGCCGGGTTGACGCACGCCCGTGCACTGGTAACGGTGCTGCCCCACGATGCGGATAACGTTTATGTCACGCTGACCGCACACACGTTGCACCCGGACCTTCGGATCGTTGCCCGGGCCGAACAGCCGGCAACCGAGGCCAAGCTCAAGCGCGCCGGCGCATCGCGGGTGGTCTGTCCGCAGGTGATCGGCGCCACACGAATCGTAAACGTGCTCACCCGCCCAAACGTCGTGGACTTCTTCGATGTCGCCGGCAAAGGCGTCGATCTCGAAATGGACGAATACATCGTTGGCCGTACTTCCCCGCTGGTGGACAAGACGTTACACGAATCCTCGCTGCGTGAGAAAACCGGTGCTATGGTCGTCGCAATCAAGCGAGAGGGCGGCCAAACAGTGTTCAGCCCCGGCCCGGACGC
>JAUXGE010000056.1 GCA_030622435.1 Planctomycetota bacterium | reverse complement strand
GGGGGTGCGGTGCTGTTTGCGCTGGGCGCCGCGTTGGTGATCGGTATGCTCCACAGCGCCCGGTACAAGCGCAATCTGCTACCTGCATCCGTGCAGGCGGCGTGTTATCTCACGGGCTACCTCGTCGTCTGGGCGATGTTCGGCGCGGTCAGCGCGTGCGGTTTGGCTGCAATGGCTGAGGGGGGCTGGCTCGAGGCTCTGGCATCTCTGACGTTTCTCGACCCGTACGCGATTGGCTCTTTTTTCTGGGTGATAGCGAACGCCGTGTGGTGCGCCGGGTATTTCCTTCTGGTCTCGCGGGGGATGCGCGAAGCACACTATGCCAACCGGTAGAGACATGCAACGCATTCGATCAACGTAAGAAGGAAGTAGTAGTGCTCTGTCACTGCTGGATTGATGGATTGCCGCAAGACATGCCCGCGCCCGCCTTGACGGGCTCTTAGCTTGTTGTGTCCCTCGGGGCGGGCTTTGGCATGGCACCCACAACCGGGATGCATCCATCAAACCACAGGCGACAGAGCACTTGTGCGGTTTGTAGAGAATTACATACGTTTCTGTGACGCGTAAGTCTGTAGCGGCCGGGGGTCCCCGCCGGCCGTCGTGTGCGGTGGATACCGTAACGAGACGCGTCTCTGACACGCTCTCGCCACAGCGGCATGCCCGCGCCCGACTTTGTCGGGGGCTTGGGCATGGTACCCATCACCAAAGGGAAAACGGCCTGCGGAGACGCAGGCCGCTACAATGATCAGCGAAACCGACACTACGTTCTTGGAAACGGCAATAGATCCTTAATCCGGTGGATCACACGACGGGCGCGCAACAAGATCGTAACGGTGGAGGCTCGGCGGCCCTCGCCTCGGTTTGCGAACACCCTTCCCAGCGTCATTAGCCGGCAAAGAAGCCGGTTTGTGGTTCAAACCGGGAGTTGCCCGTCCCATAAGTGCTACCCATAGAAACAATCTACACATTGCCAGCAGCTGGTTTTTTCGATATCGTAGTTGGCTCGATCGTGCCGGTGCCGACACCGGAGGCGCGATCGGTCGTGCGGTCTGAAGTCCGCGGTTTGCCCCCATGGCTCCGCGCGCAGACCGACATCCCGGTCTCGCCGTGGAGAGGTTTGGTTTAGAGAGTGAACTCTTTTGGTTCGTAACCTGATGCACACAAGCCGAACGGCCCGGCGGATCGTCCTTCTGGCGGCGCTGGTCACACTCCTGTTGCCGGCTCATGCCTTCGCGTACATCGGGCCAGGAGCGGGTTTCGCCGTCGGCACGACGCTCGTGGCGTTTTTCACAGCGTTTCTCTCCGGACTGGTGGCCATCTTCCTTTGGCCGGCGCGCTGGCTGTTTCGCTTTTTGCGGGGTCGACGGGCGCACGCACGGGCCAGGGTCAAGCGGTTCGTGATTCTGGGTCTGGACGGCATGGAGCCGACGCTGGCGGATCGGTTCATGGCGGAAGGGAAGATGCCGAATCTATCCCGGCTCGCCGAGAAGGGCACTTTCCGCCGGCTGGGGACAACGCTCCCGCCACTGTCGCCTGTGGCCTGGTCGACGTTTCTGACCGGATGCAATCCCGGCAAGCACGGCATCTTCGACTTCCTGACTCGCAGCAAGCAGAGCTACCTGCCGGCACTGTCCTCCGTGAGCATCCAGGGTACGTCGCGTGTTTGGCGACTCGGTTCGTATCGTATTCCCGTGGGAAAACCGAGCATCCGTCTGCTGAGGCACGGCAAGCCGTTCTGGAACGTTCTGGGCGAGCACGGGATCTTCAGCAGCGTTCTCCGGGTGCCGATCACGTTTCCTCCGGAGCCGTTTCGCGGCGTGCTGCTGTCCGCGATGTGCGTGCCCGATCTACGCGGGAGCCAGGGGACGTTCACCTACTACACGACGAAGCCGGCGACCGAGGGTGAGTACATCGGCGGCGAGCGGATTCACGTTAAGCGCGAGGGAAACGTGATCCGTGCCGACCTGATAGGACCGGAAAACGAGATCCGAGAGGATGGCGGGGCGATGCGCTGTCCGTTCGAGGTTACGATCGTCGGGAAGGATGAGGTTGTCGTTAGGGTCAGTGGAGAAACACACCGGCTCGGGCTGCGACAGTATACGCCTTGGGTCAAAGTGACGTTCAAGGCCGGTTTGGGCATCAAGGTGCGCGGGATCTGCGAGTTCCTTCTGCTGCGCATCGAGCCGGAGTTCGAGCTGTACGTGACGCCCATTCAGATCGATCCGGACAAGCCGGCGCTACCCATCTCTCATCCGTCGGTCTACTGCACGTATCTTTCCAAGGCGCAAGGTTTGTACGCGACGCTGGGGCTTGCCGAGGATACATGGTCACTCAACGCCGGAATCCTCGATGACGAGACTTACTTGCACCAATGCCTCGAAACCGACGCGGAGCGCGAGACGATGTTCTTCGACGCGCTGGACAAGGTGCGCCGAGGGCTTTGCGTGTGCGTGTTCGACGGGACGGATCGCATCCAGCACATGTTCTGGCGTTACATCGATCCCGATCACCCGGCCGACGACGGCAAGACCGAGGGTCGGCAACGCGGAGCCATCGAAGAACTCTACACGCGCATGGATGACCTGGTCGGACGGACAATGGATGCGTGTGATGACGAGGGCACCGTTTTGATGGTGATCTCTGACCACGGTTTCAACGCTTTCCGGCGTGGTGTCGATTTGAACGTATGGCTGGAGCAGAACGGATACCTCGTGTTGAAACCCGAGGGGCGCGGCAGAAAGTACCTAGCGGGTGTCGACTGGTCCAAGACGAAGGCCTACTGTCTGGGACTGGCGGGTATTTGGCTGAACGTTCGAGGACGGGAATCGCAGGGGATAGTCGAACCAGACGAGGCCGGCAAGCTCCGGGACGAGTTATGTGAAAAGCTCGGGGGGCTGCGGGACGACTCGACGGGCGAAATCGCCGTCATGCGGGCGTTCAACTCGCACAAGGTGTACCGCGGTCCGTACCGAAAGGACGGTCCGGACATCATAGTCGGATTCAACCGTGGATACCGGGTTTCCTGGGAGGCGGCCATCGGCCAACCGACCGATTGCCTTTTCCACGACAATACGAAAGCCTGGAGTGGGGATCACTGCATCGATCCGAAGCTGGTTCCGGGTGTTCTGTTCTGCAATCGCAAGATCGAAGACGACAGCCCGCGTCTTATCGACCTGGGAGCGACCGCGCTCGACATGTTCGGGGTTGCGGTCCCCGCGCAGATGGACGGCAGGCCGCTAACGGTCGCAGATTCCGACGGCACGTTTCCATCCAACGGCCGACCGGATGGAAGTCACGGAGCCGGTGTGTCAACCGGGAGCACGGTTGAGAAAGCGTCGGGTGCGGCATGAAACACTTACCCGGCAGCAAGCACGTCCTTTGCCTGATCGCTGCAGTTGCGCTGGGTGCAGTGCTTTCATCCTGTGGCAAGGACTCGGGCGATCATCTCGATGTCATTGCGCTGGGCTTTGACGGCGTGGACCCCCGCCTGTGCGAGCGCCTGATGGACGCGGGCGAGCTTCCGAATCTGAACAAGATGCGCATTTCAGGCGGCTACAGTGTGCTGGGGACCAGCACACCACCGCAGAGCCCGGTCGCCTGGTCGAATTTCATTACCGGCGGCGACCCGGGAGGGCACGGCGTCTACGATTTCATTCATCGTGATCCGTCAAGACAATGCATGCCGTACTACTCGGCGGCGAGGACAATCGACAGCGACGAAGGCTGGGAGGTTGACGGCTGCCGCATTCCGCTGACGTTCTGGCCGTTCAATCACGTGGCCCCCCATACGATTCTGAGCCGAGGCGGCACCCCCTTTTGGGACTATCTCGATGAGGTCGGTGTTCCTGTCTGGGTCTATGACATTCCAGCTCACTACCCGCCGAGCATATCTCGAAGGGGAAACGTGCGTTGCCTTGCGGGCATGGGTGCGCCGGATTTGATGGGTGGATTGGGTGGTACTTATCAGTTCTTCTCCGAGGATGTATTCGGTGTGAGGAAAGAGGCCGGCGGGATGCGAAGACCGCTCGAGTTCTCGCGTCACGCTGCAACGGGCACACTGTCCGGGCCGGCCAATACGTACTGCCCGGACCGTGAGGCGTTGATCGAGTTTACGGTGTACCGCCACCCCAAGGAGCCGGCCGCCAGAATCGAAATCCAGGGGCAGACGATCGTGCTGGCGGAGGGCGAATGGAGTAGCTGGACGAAGCTGGACTTCGAACTCGAGATGCCGCAGTTCATGCCGAACAGTCACGTGAGCGGCATCTGCCGGTTCTACTTGCAACAGGTCCATCCAACGACTCGACTCTACGTCACCCCGATCAACATCGATCCCTCCGACCCGGGCGGGCAGAAGATCACGGAGCCGCCGGAGTTTATCACGAATCTGGCCGATTCGCTGGGTCTGTTTTACACGACGGGTTTCCAGGAGGATCACAAGGCCCTGTCGAACCGCGTGTTCACCGACGAGGATTACCGGGAACAGGCCGATCAGGTGCTACAGGAGCGTTTGAGGCTTCTGGATTATGCGTTGGATCACTACGAAGACGGTTTTCTCTTTTTCTATTTTTCCAGCACCGACCTCCAGGCACACATGTTCTGGTGGGATTCAGATGAAAAGCACCCGGTTCGCTCGCCCGAGGATGCGCGGAAGTACAACCAGGTCATCATCGATCTCTACAAACGAATGGACGGGGTCGTGGGTGACGTTGTCGATCGCTACGGCGACGAGGCCGTGATCCTCGTTTTGTCAGACCACGGCTTCAGCAACTTCCGGTGGCAGTTCAACGTGAACACGTGGCTGCGCGACAACGGCTATCTGCAACCGCCGAACTGCCGATCGTTGTTGTCATCGAGACCGCTGGTGGACTGGAGCCGTACGAGAGCATACGGTCTGGGTCTCAACGGGTTGTATGTGAATCTGCACGGGCGCGAGCGTGAGGGAATAGTGTATCCAGGTGAGCGCGATGCGCTGCTCGACGAAATCAGCGAGAAGCTGCTTGCGTTGCGCGACCCTGGGAACGGGCGACCCGTCATTGCCAAAGTGTACCGCGCGGAAGAGGTGTATTCGGGAGAGTACGTCGAGAAGGCGCCGGATTTGCTCATCGGGTATTACCGCGACTACCGTGCGTCGTGGGCGACTACGCTGGGCGATATTACGGACGAAGTCATCAGTGATAACGACTCCGCCTGGAGCGCGGATCACTGCATCGCGACGTTCGAGGTGCCTGGGGTGATCTTCAGCAACCGTCCGGTGGTGCGGGTCGATCCGTCGTTGGTCGATCTGGCCCCGACGATCCTCGGGCTGTACGGTGTCCCGCCGTCCGAGACGATGACGGGAGGGAGTCTGTTCGTACCGGGGGCCCCGAGCGCCGTCAGCCGCCCTTAGGAATGGGCATCCGCCGGCGCCGGTGCGCCGGCAAGTGGGAGAGTGAATCGTGGCGAAGATCAAGTTAGACGCGCAGTTGTACGAGCGCGTGACGAAGGTCTCGGAGCTTGCGGGGTATGCCTCGCCGGACGAGTTCATCGTTCACGTGTTGGAGAAGGAGTTGTCCGTGCTCGAAGGGGTCGGCTCGGACGAGGACGTGACGGAACGTCTGCGCGGCTTGGGTTACTTGGAGTAGGACGAACCACGGGTTGCGCCCCGTCCGGTTTGCCTGCGGAACGAGTCCGGTATGGACACTGTCAACTCACTGCTGATCCACGGTGCAAACGCCCTGCTGTGGTTGTGGGATGCGATAGGGAGCCTCTTGGGCCGGCTGTGGTCAGCGCTGGACGCTATCCTCGATCCGATTCTTTCTCCGGTCCTGGCGGTTTTGAACCCGGCCTGCACGGTCGTCGGTGATGTGGTGTACGCCGTGCTCAGCCCGGTTCCGGTGTGGTTCGGCTTGACGGTTCTTTCCTTGCTGGCCGGCGTCGTGATGCTGGTCGCCTTCCGATACGTTTCGAACCAGGAGGCGATCGGTCGTGCCAAGGACGACATCAAGGCCAACCTGCTGACACTAAAGCTGTACAAGGACGATTTGCGTGTCATGTTCCATGCCCAGGGCCGGTTGCTTTGGGCGATCCTGCGGTTGCAGCGGTATATGCTCACGCCTGTGCTCGTGATGCTGCTGCCGATGCTGCTGGGTCTCGCGCAGATGGGGACGCGATATCAATGGCGGCCTCTTCATTCCGGCGAGCGGACGCTCATCAGGATGAAGCTGGACGAAAGTCTGGAATTCGCTGAAAACGGGCGTTTCGCTGCGGACATGCGTTATGCCGAAGACACAACGTACACCCCGGTTGCAGACGCGAAGCCCGGTGTGACGCTCGAGGGTTGTGCGGGGCTTATCGTCGAAGTCGGGCCGATCCCCGGTGGAGGTGAGATGGTCTGGCGAGTCCGCGGTGGCGAGCCGGGGCGCTACCAGCTTCGATTCCACGCGGGGGATGACGTGATCGAGAAGGAACTCGTTGTCGGTGAGGGTCTTCGCCGCGTCAGCGCGACACGGGTCGGCAGCGATTGGACGACGCAGCTCCTTCACCCGGCGGAGCGTCGCCTGCCCGATCGAACCGGTGTTGAATCGATCGAGATTGTCTATCCCGGTGTGGATTCCCGGGTGTACGGCGCGAACTGGTGGGTGCTGAGCTTTTTCGTGATCTCGATGGCGGCCGCCCTGATCCTCAAGCCGGTCTTTCGAGTGCGCTTTTGACGGGCAGACCGAGGCGTCATAAGACATCCCCAAGACGGAGGTCGGCGTTGTCAACTAACGGTCGTTGTTGCGGTTGGACAATGCCTCTGAGACGATTGATTCGCATGACGAGCGGTAATGCCGCGTTTCGCAGGAGATGGACTGTGACGAGAAATCCCATACTCCGGTTCGGTTTCGTGAGTTTTCTGGTGTTCGGCACCGCCGATCTGGTTCGTGCCGACGAGGGTATGTGGCTGTTCACCGCACCGCCCGTGAAGCAGCTCGAGGAGAAATACGAGTTCGAGCCGACTTCGGAGTGGCTCGAACACATCCAGAAATCCTGCGTCCGCATGGGGCAGGACGGATCGGGTTCGTTCGTCTCATCGAACGGCCTGCTCATGACGAGCCATCGCGTCGGATCGGATCAGCTCGAAAAGCTCGGCACGTCCCAGCGCGACCTGTTGGAGACGGGTTTCTACGCACGAACGAAGGAGGAAGAACTGAAGTGCCCCGATTTCGAGGTGCAAGCTCTGTGGTCTGTTGCCGACGTTACCGGCTTCGTTCTCCGTGGGGTCAAGGCCGATATGAAGCCGTCAGACAAGTACTACGTTACCAGAGCACGCATGGCGATTGTCGCCAAGAGGGCGGAGAAGGCAACCGGCCTGCACTGTGAAGTCATGCCCCTGCAATACGGGTCGCGCTACTACCTGTACCGTTACAGGCGATACACTGATGTGCGTTTGGTCATGGCTCCGGAACGGGCTGTGGCGCAGTTCGGGGGAAATCCGAGCAGCTTCGAGTTTCCGCGCTTCTCCTTCGACGTGTGTTTCTTCCGCGTCTACGAGAATGGTGAGCCTCTCCAAACCGAGCACCGGCTCCCCTGGAGCGAGTCCGGCGCCGCCGACCTCGAGCTTGTTTTTGTCGCAGGGCATCCTGGCAAGAGTGAGCGGTTGCTCACGGTCGGCCACCTCAAGCACCTGCGGGACTTCGAGTACCCGTTGATGTTGGACTACCTCCGGCGCCGTGTGTCTCAGCTTCAAGACTTCAGCGCCCGCAGCGCCGAACACGCCCGCATCGCACGAGGTGAGCTGACGGACTTCCAGACCGCCCGAATGTCAAAGACGGGAACGCTCGCCGGACTGCACGACCCAGAGTTCTTCCGGCACAGGGTCAAGAAACAGATGGCGTTGCGACAGAGCGTAAAAGACGATGCGAAGCACGAGAGATTGTGGGGTGAAGCGTGGAATCAGATTGCATCGGCGAACCGGACGGATCGCCGCCAGTTCCCTCGCTTCATGGCCCTGGAGGGACAGGGCACCGGTGGCGGATCCCGCCTCTACGGTATGGCCAAACACCTGGTCCGCCTTGCGTCCGAACTCACAAAGTTCAGCATCCAGCGTTTGCCCAAGTATCAAGATACGAACCTCGACTCACTCTATCAGAAGCTCTATTCACCCGCCCCCATCCACGACGAACTCGAGATCGATCGGCTCACCAGCGCTTTTTCCTATCTGGCCGAGAGATTCGGAGCGGACGACCCACTGGTTACAAAAGTCTGCGCGGGCAAATCCCCCCGCGACCAGGCCGTGCATCTGGTCAAGGGTACGATGCTCGAGGACATCGAGTCGCGCAAGAGCATTGCGGACGGAGGCCCCGCCGCCATTATCGCCTCTACCGATCCGCTTGTTCGTCTCATCTACGATCTCGAGATCCAGGTCTGGAAGATACGTTGGGATCATGACACAGACGTGCTGGCCATCGAACGCGACGCCTATTCGAGAATCGCCGCGGCACAATTCTCCCTGGATGGGGGGGATGGGGATGGTTCCTATCCGGAGAGTGACGGCTCGTTACGCCTGGCGTTTGGCCCCATACGGGGATACACCGAGGACGGGCAGGACATCCCGCCGTTTACCACTTGCACCGGGCTGTTCGACCGGCACAAACACGAGGATGGGCTGGAGCGGTTCGCGTTGCCAAAGCGGTGGGTGGATCACAAGGACGAAATCGATCCGGCTACGCCGCTCAACTTCGTCTCTACAGCTGACATCAACGGCGGAAACTCCGGAAGCCCGGTACTCAATCGTAAGGGCGAGGTGGTAGGTCTCGTATTCGACAGGAACGCTCATACTCACACCTGGCCTTTCACCTACGACGATCAGCGCGGTCGGGCGATTGCGGTCGATTCCCGTGCCGTCATGGAGATCCTGCGGAAAGTCTACGACGCGGGCAAGCTGGCCGACGAAATCGCAGGACCATAGATAGCCAATAGGGCGGGCATCGGATGGGGAGTCGACATGGCCGGCGAATTCACCATGAAGCGGCGGGTGCAGTTTTCCGAGATCGACCGGGCCGGTGTTCTGTACTTCGGGAACTACTACCGGTTCATGGAGGAGGCCGAACATGCCTTCTGGCGGTCGATGGGCGTCAGCGTCGTGACCGAGATCGACGGCCACGAGATAAGCTGGCCTCGCGTCAGAACGAGCTGCGAGTATTACTCCCCGGCGCGTTTCGAGGACGAACTTCAGCTCGCATTACGCGTCACGAAGGTAGGTAGCCGTTCGGTGGGCTTCGAAGTCGAGTTCACTTGCAAGGGGCGTCGTATCGCCCTGGGACGGATGACTGTCGTTTTTTGTACGATCGGCGCCGGTAAGTTTCGGCCCGTCTCGATTCCCGAATCGCTGCGCGGCATCCTCGAGAATCGTTTGAGCCTGACGGATCAAACCGGTTAAGAACGCTGCCGGGCGACGTCTGTCCCGCTGTGGAGCGAAAGATCCGGCAGACGTGTTGGACGGGGTGGCTCGCCGATCATACCCTGAGCGGCGGTTGGAGACATGGGCCCTGCTGCGCAAGACAAGATAAGGAAAGGTGCTTCGATGATACGACGTTCTCATGTTGCGTCCGGAAGGAAAAGCTGTCTGTGGTCTGTTGCGTTTGTTCTGCTGCTGACGGTTGGCTGCACCGGGCAGCGTGCCGAATGGCTGCAATGGGGCGGACCGAACCGCAACTTCATGCTCGAGACGGAAGGGCTCGCGGATTCCTGGCCCGAGGATGGACCGGCAAAGCTCTGGCACCGTGAGCTCGGTGACGGATACTCGACGATCGTCGCGGACGATGGCGTGCTGTACACCATGTACCGTCAGGATGAAGACGAGTTCACCGTTGCGCTCTGCGCAAAGACCGGTGAGACGATCTGGGAGCACAAGAACGCCTCGCCGTTCACACCGCTCATGGCCCAGTTCGGTCCCGGCCCGCACTCCACGCCGTTGATCGTGAAGGATCGACTTTACACGATCGGCACGAATGCCGTCATGCACTGCTTCGACAAGCAGACCGGCAAGGTGCTCTGGAAGCACGATCTGGCCGAGGAGTTCGGTGCACCGATTCCCGGTCGCGGTTTTGGGTGCAGTCCGATCGCCTACAAGAATACAGTCATCGTCCCCGTGGACCGCACGCGTGAACAGCAACAGGAGGGCGAGGGGGAGGCCGAGGATACTGAAGCCGAGGAAGATCGGACGGTCGAGGGTCAATCGCTCATCGCTTTCAACCAGAAAACCGGCGA
This sequence comes from Planctomycetota bacterium, assembly GCA_030622435.1. GTDB lineage: Bacteria > Planctomycetota > Phycisphaerae > UBA1845 > UBA1845. The sequence goes on along the minus strand of JAUXGE010000056.1, from coordinate 6,203 downwards.
AGTGGTTTGGAAGAATCAGGACTACGAGGTCAGCTACGCCTCGCCGATCCTGATCGAATTGGACGGTGAAACGCAACTCGTGCTGCTCGTGACGGAAGGCATGATGGGCGTCAACCCTGACGACGGCGAACTCCTGTGGTATCAGGAGTTCACGCCGCAAGGTGCCAACATGGCGACACCGCTCTGGACGGGCGACAACCTGTTGTTCTGCTCGTCGGCCTACGACTCGGGCAGCCGTGTCATCAAGCTGAACCGGGAGAACGGCAAGACGGTGCCAAAGCAGCTCTGGTACAGCCGCAAGTTGAGAATCCAACACGCCAACGCGATCCGCATCGGTGATTATGTGTACGGATCCAGCGGCGATTTCGGCACGACTTTCATCACGGGAATGAACATGAAGACGGGGAAAGTCGCCTGGCGCGAGCGGGGTTTCAAGAAAGCCACATTGCTCTACACCGACGGCAAGTTCATTCTACTGGACGAGGACGGTACGCTCGCTCTGGCGACAATGACGCCCGATGGAATGACCCTCCTATCCAAGTGCAAAATCGCGGAAACCTACGCCTGGGCCGCACCGACCCTGGTCGGCAAGACGCTTTACGTGCGCGATCGCAAGCACGTGATGGCTCTCGATCTGGGCTGATCCGAATAGCTCACCGAAAAGCTCGCCCGAGATCATGCCCGCACTTGGTTCGGGCATGATTGTGCGCGAGGGTGCCGCTGAGGCGGCCGAATCTAATGTCGGACGGGGGTGCATGCGTTCCTACCACGCCACCTTTCAGGGTGGAACAATGACGTCGGTGGACGTACGCCGCACAGCCTCTCTGCGCATCTCGAACGTAACGAGAATGTCTCGTGCGGCGATCCGGTTGCCGGGACCGCAAGTCTGCGGCACCTGGGGCGCTTGTAATCCCGGGAACGCTGTGCTGTCGGGCACGGCGCAGCTCGTGACCGCATCGACAGGTGCTGCGCCGCGTACAAAGAACGGGATGGTCGGTCGTGGATGACACTCGCGGTACGGACGATACCCGGGAAGTGAGCCAAGCCGAGACCACCATGCCCGAACGCACCGACAAGGAACTGATGCTGGCGTCCGGGAGGGGTGATCGGGCGGCGTTCGGGCTCCTGGCCGAGCGTCACTACCGCGATGTAGTACATTTCGCGCAGAGATTCCTGGGCACTATCGGACGCGAGACCGCCGAGGATCTGGCTCAAGACGTTTTCCTGAAGGTTTGGAGGTCGGCGTCGAGGTTCGAGCCCAGAGCGGCCGTCAAGACGTGGCTTCTTCGTACCACGACGAACACCTGCCTGGACTACCGCCGCCGACACCGGTTGCGTCGGGCGCTTTCCCTTTCGAGTGACACGGCTCGCGAGCCGGTGGACAACGTTTCGGGACCGGCGTCCGCCTCCGAGTTGCGGGAGCGCGCGGATCGGAGTCGGCGCGCGATTGCAGCACTCCCTGCCAAGCAGCGAGCGGCTATCGTCCTGCGTCACTACCACGATTTTTCGTACTCCGAGATCGCCGAGACCCTGAAGCTATCGGTCCCGGCAGTGGAATCGCTGCTGTTTCGGGCGCGGCGGAGTCTGCGGGCGAAATTGACCGTTGAGATGGGGCTGGCGTCACCGCAAGTTTCACCGGGCTTGGGCGCTGAATACGTGTGAGTGGTGAGGTGGAAGTCTGATGCGATGTGGAAAAGCACAATTCTGGTTGTCGGTGAGCCTGGACGGCGAGCTGGATTCCAGGCGAGAGGAGTCTCTCCGAGCGCATCTGGAATCGTGCCCGGACTGCCGGGCATTTGCGTCGGACATTGGCTGCCTCGCAGCGGTGTTGGATTCGGCCACCGTGATGGAGCCCCGTGTCGGTTTTGCCGGTCGTGTTTTGGCGCGGATCGAGGATGTCGAACCGGGGATCGAGCAAGCTGGGGGTTGGCTGCGACTCCTGCGTCCCGTTCCGGTGAGTGTCGGAGTAGCGGCCTTTTGTGCGGGCATAAGTCTGGTTGTTCTGGCGAACGGCCAAACAGAGGCCGATGCGTCTCGATCCAGCGACGCGGTCACTTTGCTGGCCGACAGCTACCTTGGGACAACCACAACACCGGCGTTAGAGGACGAACTCGTGAACCTTCTACCGCCTTCGGGGGATTGAGGTATGTCGTGGATGAACGGTAAAGCGCTTGTTTTGTTGTTGATCGGCTCGCTCGCATTCAACGTGGGTGTGGGAACGACGTTCGGCGTCCGGGCCTACAATCAACATTGCGGACGTGTATGCGACCGAGAGTGTCGTCCGGGGCGTCGTGCGTTCCCCAAGCAGCTCGATCTGCGGCCCGATCAGTTGCCACACTTCGAGGCAGAGGGCGACAGGCTGCATTCCGAGCTGCGTGAACTGCGTCAGTCGTTGGCGATGGAAGGCTCAGTGCTGTCGGATCTTCTCGTGTCCGTCGAGCCGGACCGAGAGGCGATCTCAGCGCAATTGGACAAGCTCGCGGAACTGCACCGGCAGAAGCAGCAGCGGATAGTGGATCACTTTCTGCGATTCGGCGAAACGTTGGACGATGATCAGCGAGTGATCTTCGAACGAACGATCCGGGACGTGTTTGCCCGATGTGGGGCGGGACCTGACGGCTGCGGTCGGCACGACGGCCGCCGCGGACCCCGAGGCCACCGCAGACTCCACCAACCGGACGAACGACCCGGTGAACGGGGGGGTAAACCCCATTGGAATCATGAGGACTAGAGTTACGACTCAGATTGTGGAAGGGACTGTGATGAACAGGGCATTGAAAGGTGTGCTCGTATCGTTGACCTGTGTGCTGGTCACCGGTATGGGCGTTACGCAGGCGATTGGCAAGGGGTTCGGGCCCCATGCGGCTCGGCAGTGTTGCGACAAGGGGAATGACGGCGGCAAGCTCGGGCCGATGCATCGTGCGCACATGCTCGAGGGCCATCCCGAGGCCGACAAGGACGGCGACGGCGAGTTGAGCAAAGAGGAGGTTCACGGACTCCTCGCAGGTCTGCACGGGCAATGCGGTTGTCATGGACACGGTGCTTGCGAGGCCAAAGCAGGTTGCGACGGCTGCGGACCGTACCAAGGGAAGTGTGACTGTGGTGGTCCCGCTGCCCGCAAGGCACGCGCCGGCTGTAGGTACGACGGCAACTGTGACTGCGGTCGCCCCGCTGCCCGCAAGGCACGCGCAGGATGCAGAGGCGATGGGAAGTGCGGCTGTGGCGGCCCCGCCGCCCACAAGGCCCACGCAGGCTGTAGGTGTGACGGCAACTGTGACTGCGGTCGCCCCGCTGCCCGCAAGGCACGCGCAGGCTGTAGGTGCGACGGTAACTGTGACTGCGGTCGCCCCGCTGCCCGCAGGGCACGCGTAGGATGCAGAGGCGATGGGAAGTGCGGCTGTGGCGGTCACGCCGCCCATAAGGCCCACGCAGGATGTAGGTGCGACGGCAACTGTGACTGCGGTCGGCCTGCTGCCCGCAAGGCACGCGCAGGATGCAGGGGCGATGGCAAATGTGACTGCGGAAGGCCCGCTGCCCGCAAGGCGCGCGCAGGCTGTAGGTGCGACGGTAAGTGTGACTGCGGTGGTCCCGCCGCCCGCAAGGCCCACCCAGCACACAAGGGCGATGGGAAGTGCGGTTGTGGCGGTCCTGCCGCCCACAAGGGCCACCCGGGAATTAAGGGGGATGGAAAGTGTGACTGCGGTGGCCAAGGATGTCACGGCGAGAATATGAAACCGAAGTTCAAGGACATGCGTCGTCACAAACACGGCAAGGGGATGTAAAACCGACGTATTTCAGAGGCTGCCCGGAGACAATCCAGCGGCGTGCAACGCCGCAGGCGAGTCTGTCACCAGAGCAGTGAGAATCGTGGAATAGACAACCCTCGGACGTCCGCGCGGGCCTCGAGTTCACAGGTCGCGTGTGCGTTCGGGGGTTTTTTCGAGTTCGCCCCATAGTGAGGCCGGCGCAATAGGGGATAGCCTCTGCCGTCTTGTCCAATAGCACCTGCCCGGGGAAACGGCCTGCGAGGACGCAGGCCGCTACAATCTCAGGAGCACGAGATGGTGACACAGTGCCACAGGATTTGGCCAAAGCGAGTGCACCCCAATAAGCCGATGGCCTTCCCCTCGATTAGGTTCCTCATCCCGCCGCCCTGATCGCGGCGGCGATCTCTCGGCTCAGCTCCCCGACGGCCTCGCTCATCGCCGCGGCCAGACCCTCGTAGTCTTCACGACGGGTCTTCACGACGAAACTCGACTTTTTCATCGGAACGATCTCGTTCCCATCAGAGTCCAATATTGCCCAGCGGGCAATGAGCGATGCATCTTTCCCGAGGTTTCCATCGAAGCGGATCACATCCATCGTGATCCGGTAGTCAATCGGTGTCGAGGTCTTCCGTGGAATCACGATCACGCGATCCGTCGAGAGCAGAGTCGACAGGTTTTCCGCAAGCGCGCGGGGAAAACTCCGTACCAGCGGCTCTGCCCATCGATCGAACTCGCCCAGTATGAACCGGTTCTCGCCAACGCGGGTGACAATCTGTGGTCGATCGAGGTGCTCGGGCAACGCAACAGGTCCGATCGCCAGCGACAAGTCGTTCCCACGTGATGTGGCAGGTTCGCTCTCCTGCAACCGAACCCCACTGGACAAAGTGTAGAACCTTGCGGGCTTGGAATTAGCGCATCCACCAAGAAGCAGTCCGGCGAATGTGCAGATGATCAACACCATGCGTGGAGACATTGTGTACATTATCCTCCTCCCGGTGTACCCTTGCCTTGGAGCAAGGCTTCGGGATGTCGTTCAAGGTAATCGACGAGAACGCGGATGGAACGAGCAGCAGCCGACAGCTCCTCGAGCGTATGGACGAGTTCGTAATGCAGCTCCGAGTCCTTTGCGATGACGTCATCCAGCCTCACGAGTGTTTTCCGAGCCTGTTCGAGTGAGCTGCTTGTAGCCCCGGCGGCGGCTTCGAAACTCGAGACGACCGGCTCGACCTGGTCGTCGATGTTGCGCACCAGGCACCGGGTATCCTCGAGAGTCTTGTTCAGGGCGACCTCGGCCGATGCGATCGAATCCGCCGCCCGTTTCAATGCATCCCTGGCAAACTCGGCGGTCTCTGTCACACTGGCGGCAACCGGATCGACCTTGTCGTCGATGTGACTCGCCAGCTCTCCGAACTCCTTGAGCGTTTTGTCCAAAGAGCGGACGGCTTCCTTGGCGTCCTCGGAGTGCACAAACTCGTCGACGCCTCGGACCGCACTTCGCAGTTCGGCGATGAGCTCGTTAATGGGCAGATTCGCAATCGTCCTCTCCAATTCCTTCAGCTGGCTGGGTATGGTCGGAAGCTCGATATATTCCGAGTCCGCGCCGACGAGGTTTAACTCCGCTTCCGGATCTGAATCGAACTGCACGGCGAGTTGGCCCGTGACGAGACTCTGGATGACGAGCTGCGCACGTAGACCGCGCTCGACCATCAAGTCAACGATCCTTGCGGCATCAGTCGGTCTGGGACCGCCCCCGACATCCTCGAAGCGATCCGATTTAACCTCTATATAGACAGGGGTGCGGATACTGTGATCCCGGGTGTCGTAGCGTACCACGATGTCGGTCACCGCTCCGACCTTGACGCCACGAAAATTGACCGGAGCGCCGACCGTGAGACCCGCCAGGGATTCGCTGAAGTACAAGACGAACTTCTGCTTTGTGGCGAGGAACTGACCGCTACCGAAATAGGCTACGCCGGCGACAACCAATACGGCCGCGCCCAGGATGAATCCGCCGATGATTGTCGGGTCTGCTTTCCTGCTCATGTCAGTCCATGTCCATTTAGCCGCGGGATCACACCTCGCACATTTTCGTCACGTCGTCATCGAGGCCGATTCGCCACGTGTAAGGAACTTGCGAACCGTCGTCTGCTCGCACTCGGCAAGCAGAGTCTTCGGATTCCCTCCCGCGATCATTGTACGTGTTTCCGAATCGAGAAAGACGGAGTTATCCCCGATAGCGAAGATGCTGGCCAGCTCGTGCGTCACGGCAACCACTGTAGCACCCAGGCTGTCGCGCAGCTCGAGGATGAGAACATCCAACAGATGAGCGCTGATCGGACCCAGTCCCGAGGACGGCTCGTCGAAGAACAGAATGTCGGGGTCGAGTGCCATTGCGCGGGCGAGTCCCGCCCGTTTCTGCATTCCGCCGCTGATTTC
>JAUXGE010000254.1 GCA_030622435.1 Planctomycetota bacterium | reverse complement strand
TCCCGGTTAATCCACCGCCTCCGGCGGTGAGAATTGAAAAGGCTCTGCCGTTTCGTGCGTTTATGGTAGACGGTCCTCCCTGAGGAAGGCCCCGAAGGGCGAGGAGGACCGCAATGAAAGACTGGCAGAGTCAAGCCCACGTGAAGTGGGAGTGCAAGTACCATGTTGTGATCCTTCCAAAGTACCGTCGAAAAGTGCTTTATGGAAGGGTGCGGCGAGGAGTTGGGCGAATTCTCCGGGATCTGTGCCGGCAGAAGGGAATCGAGCTGGTCGAAGGCAAAGCGATGGCGGACCACATTCACATGCTGTTGAGCGTGCCCCCGAAGTACAGTATCGCGATGGCGCTGGGGTACCTGAAGGGCAAGAGTGCGATCCGGGTCCATCGTGAGTTGCTCAAGACGAAGGGGACGCTGTTCGGGCGGAAGTTCTGGGTCCGGGGATACTGCGTGAGTACGGTTGGCCTGGATGAGCATAGGATTCGTCAGTACATTCGGGACCAAGAGAAGCTCCAGCAAGGCGAGGAGCAGGGTGAACTAGAGTTTGACCAATAGGCCCCTTTTAGGGGCCTTCCTCATACCACCGGCTCTGCCGGTGGTTGCTGATTCCAACAACATGCGGCGCGATGATCGAGTTGGAGCCAGCCTGGCAGACCGGGGTTGCGTACTCGGGGCTGGGTCTACGCAACGACACCCGGGGTATCGAAGGGAAAACCATGCGTCGCTCGAACCTCGACGTCGCCGTCTTGTTCGGTGCTGGTGAAGAGGCCGTGCACTCGCTTCTGTTCTGCAAGGAACCGAGACCCTTCGCTCGACCCCATCAGGAACGCCGTTGTTGACAGCGCGTCTGCTTCCAGCGACGTCGGTGCGATCACCGTGGCGCTCAGGGCGGATTCAGAAGGACACCCTTCTCTCGGGTCGAACAAGTGCCCGTATCGCCTGTTCCCGACGCTGACGAATCGTTCGTAGTTGCCGGACGTGGCGATCGCCTGGTTACGTATACGGACACAGGCCACGAGCTTGTCCGGACACAGAGGATGTTGGATGCCGATCGGCCACCCGTCTGCGTCGGGCGGTGATCCCAGCGCGAAGATGTCCCCACCCGCCTCGATGACTGCTCGCGTTATGCCGTGCGAACGGAGAACACCGGCGGCGCGGTCAACCGCATATCCCTTGGCGATTCCTCCCAGGTCGATTTGCGCCCGTCGAGTCTCGATGCCTATCTCGCAGCGTGGCACATCAACGATCAGTCGCCGGTAATCCACGGTTTCGAGAAGAGTGGCCAGCTTCTCGGGATCTGGAACGCGAGGCGTATTGTCTCGAAACCCGTAGGCCCTCAGCAATGGCAGGACCGTGACATCGAAGATCCCGCCGGTACGATGCCCCATGTCGATGGCGGCCGCTACGACATCGCACACCCGGGTGTCCACTTCGAGGCTTCGTTCGCCCGCGCAACGGTTCACTCGGGCGATGTGGCTGTCGGGTTTGAAGCTGCTCATGAGGGTGTCCACTGCCCGGCACTCGCCGAGCGCCCGGTCAATGGCCAGAGGGTGTTCACGGGCATCGTCATCATCCAAAGTGAGGTTCACGAACGTGCCCATGGAGATGATCGTCTTCCTATAGAGTCCGCGTCCCGGAGTCACCAGGGTATGCAAGAGACGGTGGCCCAACTGGAGCCGCCGATCGAGGAACGTGATAGCCGCGCCGCCGATGGCCACCGAGGAAAGCAACCTGAGAAACGCCCTTCGTTTCACTCTTATCTCCAGGCTTCTGATCGGGGTCGCCCGTTGCAGCGGAACACATCGCGGCAGGAAGAGGACAACTGCCTGCACGTCCTAACAACGCCGAGTCTTCTGTAGGTACTTGCCTGCGATTCGATCTTAGCGGTCTGTTGATGAACGGTACAGGTGCTCCACTCGCGGCTTGTGACGTCTCCGCGAGAGCCCTGGCGAGCAGAGAAAGCCCCCTTGTCTGAGGAATTGTAGGGTGAGCGGCCGGATCGCCCCGCGTTGGGGTGTGAGCGAGGCTCGAGGCAACGATCGAGTGCCGACGTAAGCAGAGAATGACGACGGCACGGCGGCTGTCACATCCGTTCACCGAGTGGTATCATCCGGGTGGCCGGGGCGAGATGGAGCTGATACATGAGCGAATCCAGTTCGGAGCAGGGTTTCAGCAGAAGGCAGTTTTTGAAGGCATCGGGCGCTACGAGCGCGGTGCTTGGCGGAGCCGGCGTCGGCCTGTTCGGGTACGCGGCCGGACGTGATCCCAACTCCTACCTAGGTTGGCAGACGTACGAAGGCGTCAATCAATACTTCAACCGGTCGAAATGGTCGGTGGAGGAGGCGACGTACGAGCGAGTCGGTCCGACCAGCCGCCCCGACGCGAGAACGGAGAACATCTTCTCGCGGCGAGGGAGGCTGTTTCGACAGTATCGCGAGCGCAACCCCGCAAAGCCCGAGGACCTGGATGATGAACTCCTGCGCGCCCACTACGAGAAATACCCTGAGGACTGGGAACTCGACGTCATCAACATGAAGGAGATCATGCCCAAGCAACGGGCGGATGACGAGGAGTACGGCGATCGCTTCTACCTTTCAGAGGCCTGGTCCGGTGCGATGATGGCCGTCTCTCCCGACCGGATCAGCGAACCGCCGGAAGTCTCGGATTTTCCACAGGCAGGGCGACACGGCGATCCCACCGAGCCGCTCAAGATGAAGAGTCCGGAGCTGACGGCCAAGCTGATCAAGAAGATCGCCCACGAACTCGGTTCCACGCTGGTCGGGATTGCGAAGCTGAATCCGGACTGGGTCTATCTTCACCCGTTGCGGGGCCGGGGCTTCGAGAACGTGGACGAGCCGCTGGAGGTTCCCAAACACTGGGAGTACGCCATTGTGGTCGGGACGCCCATGTCCTGGGATCCTCTGTATGCCAATCCCACGTATGGGACCTCGATGGACGCCTATGCCCGTTCGCGGATCGTGTCCGCTCGCCTGGCGGCGTTCATCAAAGGGCTGGGGTACGCCGCTCGCACGCACATGCCCGGCAACAGCTACGACTTGATGGTCCCGCCGATCTGCGTGGACGCGGGCATCGGCGAGCAGGGTCGTCATTCTGTCGTGATCACGCCGGAACTCGGCTGCAACTTCCGACCGGCCATTGTAACGACGAACCTTCCCATGAAAACGGACAAGCCGATCGACTTCGGCGTTCAGGACTTCTGCAAGCACTGCAAGATCTGTGCGGACAACTGTCCGTCGGGCGCCATCACGACCGGGGACAAGGTCGATGTCCGCGGGTACCACCGATACCTGCTCAACTCGTCCAAGTGCAACAACTTCTGGAATTCCACGTTGGGCAGCATGGGCTGCCGGCTGTGCATCGCCGTCTGTCCGTACACGCGCAAGGCCAATTGGTTGCACCGGACCGCCTTGAAGGTGACGACAAACGATCCAACCGGCCTGTCGGGCAAAGTGCTGACAGGCCTGCAGGAGAGCTTCTACCCGGGGCCCGATCCACAGGACTACTACATCCCCTCCCTGGGTGGTCAGAACGCCACGTACCGGGAGCCCCCTTGGTGGCTCAAGACGGAAGACTTCATCGATATGTAGGAAGAAACGGCCGTGCAGTTCTTCAACAGTCATACATTCTGGTTTGTCGAGGGCATCTTCTTCTGCCTGGTCATCATCGGATTGAAGATCTGGGCGGAGGATCGCGGCATTCCCATGCGCCTCTGGAAATGGGTGCTGCTAGTTGCATGGATGCTTCTGCTGGGTTTCACACTCGCGTTCGTCGGGACATCCCTGGGTGAGAATGAACCGGTCGCGGCCACCAAAGGCGGGATCCTGTTCGGTATCATCGTGGTCATCACCGGGGTAGTGCTGTGGCGTCTAATCATGATAGGACGACAGGAGGGTGACACCGATACACCCCAAGACGCCTAAGGCAGGTTTGCTCCGCTACGTCTTCGTCATCGCAGTGCTGGCAGCCGCGGTGCTCTATGGGCGATCGAGAAGCGGCCCCATCGTCGCACCTTATGTGCGCGACATCTTTCCCGAAGCAGCCCAAGTCGAAGAGTCGGACGGGATCTACACCGCATTGACGGACACGGGGGAGCTGCTCGGCTGGGCGGGGCTCGGGAGCGCTTCCGGTTACGGCGGCCCGATGCTCGTTGTCGTCGGAGTTGACACGGACGGTGAGGTTGTCGGCGCTCGTGTCGTCGAACACCGCGAGACACCGGTCTTTGTGCGGATGGCGAAACCGTACCGCTTCTTCGCATCGCTGGACGGTGAGTCGGTCGAACGGATCGACTACGACTATGAGCATGTCGTCGGCGTAACCGGTGCCAGCAAGTCGGCCGGTGCTATCACCGGAGGCGTTCGCGATGCCGTCACGAAGATCGCGGCGCGCAAGCTGGACATTCAACTCCCCACGCCGCGTCGTCCGTTCGAGTTCGGCATCCTCGAGATCACCATCCTCCTATTGTTCGCCGTTGGGATCGGTTCGCAGTACGTCGGCACTACGCTTCGCGAGCGGCTTAGATGGGTCTGCCAACTGACAGCGATTCTGCTTGTGGGTTTCTGGACGAACTCGCCTTTGACCTTGGCCAAGCTTACAGCGCTGATGGCCGGGTACTTCCCGAGCCCGCGCTCGAACCTCTCGCTCTATCTGCTCGTGGCAGGGTTCGTGCTGAGCGTATTTGTCTTCGGAGTGAGTATCTACTGCACGCATGTTTGTCCCTTCGGGGCCGTGCAGCGGTGTGTCGGCCTGGTCGGCGTGAAGGGCACGAAGCTGCCTCCCTGGTCGGCGCGGCTTCTTCGAATGCTGAGGTACGTCGTCGTCTTCGCGGCCGTGGTGGCGGCCCTGATCGTGTCCAATCCGGCGCTTGCCGGCTACGAGCCGTTCGCAGTGATGTTCGCACTCAAGGGCACGCTGCCACAGTGGTTTCTTTTGCTGGTGGTCGTGCTGGCCTCGTTGGTAATCCATCGGCCATGGTGTCATTTCCTCTGCCCGATGCGCGTACTGGAGCGCATCCTGCAGGATGTAAGACGAAGAGGCATGCACCAGTGGAAGGTGAGGCACCATGAGTGAGAATGCCAATCGATCAGTGATGCGCACGGTCATGGTGCTGCTGTTTCTTCTTGTCAGCAACGGTCTGATTGTCGCCGTGTTGCTGCAGAATTTCTTCCCAGGGGATTGAATCTCCTTTGCCTTCGTGAGCCTCTATTCTGCGAATGTCCTCGAGTGTTTTGGGCGTTTTCTGATTTCGCGCAGCGAGTGTAGCGCCGCCCCTCGTGGGTGGCGATCTTGCGTCACCCACGAGGGGTGACGCTACATTGAAACAAAGAGTGCCGCAGTCGGTTCGGTCACGGCCCGGTGCATGAGGCCGGATAGGCAGCGAAATCGGAGAGATCCACATGGCCGTCGCCGTTGCGGTCGCCCGGTTCGCAGCCCGGCGCCACCGTACCGGCAGGGCCGCTGAAGCAGCGCTGGAGGTGGGCGAAGTCAATCAGGTCCACGTCCCGATCACCGTCGAAGTCGGCGAAGAAGCCGATCGTCGCATCGCCGGCCAGCGAGGCTGGTGGTCCTTCGAGTTCGACGATTCCGAGGTCATGCCCTTCCCGGTCAATCACTTCGAGCGTGGATGACTCCCAATCGCCAATATAGAGCATGGAATCACCGACACCGGCCAACGCCGTTGGCCGGTTCGACGGTGGGGACAACGTAGCAGTTACCGCGCCGGATCGCGGATCGACTTCGTAGATGTTGTGTGTGTTGAAGGCATCCGTGATGTATAGCCGGTCGGGGCCCTTCAGCCCGGCCAGCGCGCCGCTGACCGTGATACTGTTGGCCGCTGCCACGGGCAGCGATGTCAGGAAGCGCTGACCGACAGGGTCGATCACGTGCACGGTACCTGTGCGGAAGTCGAGCAGGTGCAACTCGCCGCCGAGCATGACGGCATCACCGTAGTAGCCGGAGCCGAACCATAGGATGAAGTTATCGATCACCGTGCCTGTGATCGGGTCGAGTTGATAGAGCCGGGGATACTTGCCCGCACCCAGGTAGTACAGGTACGAGCCGTTGTAGGCGAGACCACCCAAGGCGCTTGGTCGTGATTCCGGCGTTGGTAGGGACGCGGTTTCGAGGCCGGTATCTGCATCCAGCACGTCGATCATGGGCTCTGCGGCGTCAAATCGCTTGGCGAAGATGAACTGTGCGTCTTCATCAGACGCCCCGGGTTCAGTACCGGCCGTCGAACCTCTGGACGACGTCTGTTGCATTCCCGGCCGGGTGACGATGATCGCGATGTCATAGTGGCCGCGCTCACCCGCCTCACCCGAGCACGCCACATGCGGATCGTAGCGGTTGCGCCAGGAGGAGTCTCCGGACGCGCCGACGAAATACGTTCCGGGTTCGGTGAGCGTCACATCGAGTATGATAGGCAGTTCGTATATCAGGTAAGGCCCGACCCATGCAAGTTCACTCCCGCCAGAGTCAAACACGCGGATGTCACTCATATCCAACGCGTCGGGACCATCACTGCAGACGGACACCATCACGTATACCCGTACGGGAGGGTGGACGACTTCAAGTGACCATATGTCCACATCCAGATCCGGATTCGCACACGCGCTGTCACCGATCAGTGCTCGAGTACGGGCATAGAATCCCCCATCCACGATGCCCGTATCGGTCGCCGTCGCCAGTGTGTCCCCCGGATCGTCCGCGTATGGTTCGACATCCTCGACACTGACGGTCAGATGGTACGGTCCCGTGCTGCCCGGCCCGTCGTCCAGCGTGTGGGGTGGGACGATCGTCTCGTCCCCGTAGGGAAAGATGGGGTCGCCTGGTGGGCGCTGCTTCGTTCCCATTACCATGAAGTAACCCGACGAATATGGAGAGAGGATGGACTGGCAGGGCGTGGGGAGCACGAACTGCGCGTCGGACGCCCCGCCCCAACTGTCGCGGTGCCTGACAAGCGCCCACGAATCGTAGACAAAGACAACTGGATCGGGATCACTT
>JAUXGE010000096.1 GCA_030622435.1 Planctomycetota bacterium | reverse complement strand
CGGCAGCCCTCATGGAAGCGAAGGTGGACCAGCCGTGGATGACGGATTGGACCCTTACGCGGTTGTACGAGAGCTTCTCGAGCTTCGACTACGACTATGAACTCACGCATGCGAATGTCATGGCGGTTTGGCCGGCGGGGCACTACGCGTTCGTCAACTGGGGCGGGCATGGACTGCCGTCGGCCGCCCACACGGTCGATCTGGTGGCCTTCATTCGATCGTCGGACTGTCCCTCGTTGAACGGGGATTTCCCCGCCGTCATATTCGCCGACTCCTGTAATACGGCAGATCCCGACTACTACAACCTCGGCCAGGCCATGCTCGAACACGCAGCCGTCGGCTACGTGGGGGCCACGAGCACGGCTTATGGTTGTAACCAGTGGGACAGCGCCTACGACGGATGCAGTCAGTCGCTGGACTATCTGTTCACGACGGCGGTCACGTCCGGCGAGTACACGCAGGGAGAGGCACTCCAGTGGGCGCTAAGAGAGATGTACATCCGAGGCCTGTGGTATGACATAAAGTACGAGATGCTGGAGTGGGCGGGGTTGCTCGGCAATCCCGCGCTTAGGGTGGCGCCGCTCCCCGCTCTGAAGATCCGTCTGCCGGACGGCGCACCTGAGGTTTTAGCGCCGAACGTATCCACGGTCTTCACGGTGGAGATCGTCAGTGGCAGCGAGGCGTACACGCCCGGGACCGGTTTGCTCCACTACCGGTACGATGGCGGCGCCTTTGCGACATCACCCCTCGTGCCGGCATCGGGGGATGTCTTTGAGGCCACGCTGCCCGGTGCCAGCTGCAGCTCCGCTCCCGAGTTCTACGTCAGCGCTCGAGGGGACGGCGGCTCCACGACTGTGGAGCCGGCCGATGCAGCCGACTCCGTGTACACCGCAGACGTTGGGTCCTTCCGGACCGTCATGCAGGAACCTCTCGACACCGATCCGGGCTGGTCGACGGAGGCTGGCTGGGCGTTCGGGCAGCCGACGGGCGGGGGCGGTGAATACGGTGCGCCCGATCCGACCAGTGGATACACGAGAGACAACGTCTACGGTTACAACCTCAACGGGGACTACCCGAACAACCTCTCGGAGGCGCATCTGACTACCACGGCCATTGACTGCACGGGCCTGTCCAACGTGCATCTGAGCTTCTGGCGATGGCTGGGCGTCGAGGGCAAGGCGTACGATCGCGCGTTTGTCCGGGCCAGCACGGACGGAATTCAATGGACGACCGTGTGGGCGAACGACGGCATGACCCTGGATTACACCTGGACGCCGATGGACATCGACATCTCGGCCATCGCCGACAACCAACCGACCGTCTATCTCCGGTGGACGATGGGGCCAACAGGCATCGCATGGCGATGCTGCGGCTGGAACATCGATGACATCGAACTCCGCGTGTTCGAATGCCATGACGAGCCCTCGTGCGATGACGGTATCCAAAACCAGGGGGAGGACCGCATCGATTGCGGCGGCCCGTGCGACCCGTGCGCGTGTACGTCGGACGACGCATGCGAGGATGGCGACACCTGCAATGGCATCGACACGTGCGACGCGTTCGGCACTTGCGTGCAAACGGTCTTGACGGACTGCAACGCGAACGGAATCGAAGACGCTTGCGACATGGACCCGACCGACCCCGACGGCGACGGATCGGTGAGTGACGACCTCGACGAGAACGGAATCCCCGACGAGTGCGAGTGTTTCGAGTCGTCGACCCCGGAGCCGGACTGCCTGGCTCTGCCCGGCAGCCCCGCCAGCCGGAAGGTGAGATACCTGTCGTTCACGGCGGGTGACGCCGGTCGATCCCAGGCCGTCCGAATCAGGTTCGCTAATCTGCCGGTGCCGTACGCGAACTGGGGAGGCGTGCGTCTCTGGGTCCAGGAGCCCCAGCGGCATTGCGAGAACTGCGGACAGACAGTCGTCCCCCAGCCTGAGAACCCACCGGATTACGGCTGCGGCGGGTCCGGTGGCATTCAGCCACCCTGGTACTGGGTCGCCGATCTCGGTTGTGAGCCGTTCTGGACTGAGTGGTCGCCGTACGATGTGGTGCACGTCTCGCACGAAGGCATCATTCCGGAGGGTGCCTACGAGATCCAGGCTCTCGACGACACCTGCTGGCTTACCATCGAAGGCAGCTACTCTTCCGCGCTTTCGGCGATGCCGAGTCCCTGGGCCGATGCAATCAGCGATTGCACGACGTTTCCGTGCGGTCCGCCTGACGGTGTCACCGGCATCGTGGACGTGACGGCGGTCTTGGACAAATTCAAGAACCTGCCGGGAAACATCCAGGAGGTGCGAGCCGACATCGAGGGCTCACCGGCCGGTGATCACCGGGTCCCGGACCGGTACATCGGCATCACCGACGTGACTTACTGCCTCGGCGCTTTTCTGGGCGATACGTATCCAGGCCCCGGGTTCCCACCACCGAGCGACCCGCCGTCGTGCCCGTAATCGCCGCGTGCGAATGGAACCCGATCCCGTGACGTAGATCGCGCCTCCCGGCAGGGGCTGGTTCATGCCGGTCGGGATGATGACCGTGGCTCCGAGCCTGGCAAAGGAGAGCCCCGAGCGATTCGGGCGGATCATGAATGCGATGAAGCCGCTGGTACCTGCAGGTCGGACGGTCTTGGATTCTGGTGCTGCCGCGAGTGGATAGACCGCCATCCGCGGCCTGTCACGGAGCCTGCATTACGATGGGGATGGTCACGGCGACATGCGTACCGCGATCTGGCACACTGGAGACACCGATCTTTCCGCCGTGGGCTTCGGCAACCATGCGGCCAGATGGCCAGACTTAGTCCTGGACAAGCCCCCCCGCAATCGCTATGCTACGGGGCTAGGCCTTCTAGCCGCCTGGGCGTGTCTCGCTTCAGCAGGCGGTGCGATACAGGAGCGGCAGCAGAGCAGTTCGCGCATTCTCGCATCTGATCCAGCGATCGCGTGGCGTCGCGATACGCCAGGGCAACGGGAAGTACAGGTGTCGCGACGGTCCCCGGCGGCACACGGACGCTCGATCAAGATGAAGTCCGCTCTGGGGGGAGGTGTTGATGCACTCGACTCTGTCGGACGTGCGTGCCAATCCGTACGGAAAGAGGTCTGCAACTCTGCACCTTCGTGTGGCCCCCCGGTCGTGGGCAAGCCGTTGCTCGCCAGAGGACGTGCTGATCTGCTTACTCGGGAGGTCTGTTGGCTATACCCACGCCCGTGCGCCCCCTGTGTTTGACGCCACACCGTACGACCTCGGCGCGGCGGCGCCTGGCTCGCTCGCGGTTGGGGCGCGCGCGTACCAGATGCCCTCTGTAAACCTAAAAGATCGACGAATTTGCACAGAGATGACTGGAAAAGCGGAAGCTCCGACGGTGTATGCCGTTCCGGTTATATCGGTCGGACCTGGGGGCCGGCAGGCGGAGCGAGTTAATCAACGAAAGGAGCCTAACATGCGATTTTTCTCCGAAACAGCTCGAGCGAGCTGCACATTTGCGTGCATGGTTGCATACCTCTTGGCCGGCTCAGTGGCCTCCGGCGCGCCCGGGGACATAGTGGCTGTTGTCCCGGTCCCCGTTCCAGCTCCATACGGCGTTGGTGTTGGGATCGCGGCTGATTGTGGACAGCCCCGCACGCTGTATTACACAAATACGGCATCGGCCCTACTCCACTCGATGGACGCGTATGGGAATGACCTTGGGTTCATACCGATTCTCGATTCGGTTACCGGCAAGACTGTCACATTAGGGGCCATTTCCTGGGACAACGTCAGAAAAGTACTCTGGGGCGGGACCGACGGCGCCGGGTCTCCGGTGAGCGTATATCAGATCGACCCGCAGACAGGAATGGCAACGTTCGCCTTCACCGCCGCAACACCCGGAGTGGGGTTCACCGACGGGATCTTCTACGACATAACCGATGACACTATCTACGTGTCCGATGATATTTCGACCGAGATCGACCAACATGCCGCAAGTACTGGCGCTCACATACGTACACTAACCCCAACAGATGCCGCTGGGCAGCCACTAGGTCTCATCAGCGGCGTGCTGGGTGGTGCTGGCGATGTTCTCTATCTCGGCCGGAATGGTCTTGGCTTGGTCACGCAGGTCAAGAAATCAAACGGGAGCTTTATCGCGCAGTTTGCCTCGCCGGGTGGGCGCAACGCGGACATGGCATGTGACGAGGTGAGCTTTGCGCCGCTGACGGTGATCTGGTCCAAAGATGCCTATAACGATACCGTCACCGCAATCGAGGTGGAGCCGGGCACTTGCCAGTGCGGTATTATCGCCCCCATCCCAGCAGCATCGGAATGGGGGGTGGTCGTTATGATGTTGCTGTTGTTAACGGCGGGCAAGATTTATTTCGGCTCCCGTCGGCCAGCGCGCATCTGACCTCGTTGGCTGCGAGAGAATATACAGATCGCCCGTGGGGGCGGCCCCCGGACCATCAATCGGCCCCGACGAGCTGTTAGGGGAGCTGTTGTCGGCCGCTCAAGGTCCGAGTGCCTTATGGAAAGGACCTCAGCGGGCGACCCATCGCTGCCGCTGAGCGATGACGAGTGCACCAGCAGTGAGCAAGAGGGCCGCCAACACAATCATGCCCCATTCGGAGGTGGTGGGGATCGGCGACACTCCAGGGCATGGACACTGTATATCCACGGTATACTCTCCACACGACGCTGTGGCAGAAAATCCGGTCAGCATCAGGATGTAAATGCCACCGACCGTGAGAGTGTCGAAGCAAAGGTCCCCATTCTCGCCGATGCCTTCGTCCTCACTGCAATCAATCTCGGTCCACAGGGTCTGGTTGCAGACATCGAGCTGGTCTACCGCATATAGCGCGTACACCGAATCGCTCGCCGTGGAAGAGAGGTCAGGGCGGATGCGAGCGCTTGTTTGCGACGGGAGAAACTCGTAAAAGACCGTGCAGGGCTCATCGGTGCTCGAGCAACTCAGGTCCGGATCGTTCGCCCCATGGGTTGCCAGCAAGGTGTCAACAGTGACGGAGTCGTCGCACGACAGCACCTCCCGACCGGCGCAGTCGTCATTTGACGGCGCCACCACACAGGGACACTCGACGTCCACGGTATACTCTCCGCACGACGCCATGGCAGAAAACCCCGTCAGCATCAGGATGTAAATGTCACCGGGCGTGAGATCGTCAAAGCAAAGGTCTCCGTTCTCCCCTATGCCCTCGTCCTCACTGCAATCAACTTCGGTCCACAGGATCTGGTTGCAGACATCGAGCTGGTCTACCGCATACAGTGCGTAAACCGAATCGCTCGCCGTGGAAGAGAGGTCAGTGCGGATGCGAGCGCTTGTTTGCGACGGGACAAGTTCGTAAAAGACGGTGCAGGGCTCATTGGTGCTCGAGCAACTCAGGTCCGGATCGTTCGCCCCATGGGTGGCTAGCAAGGTATCGACCGTGACGGAGTCGTTGCACGACAGCACCTGCCGACCAGCGCAGTCGTCATTCACTGGCGGGCCATCCGCTTCAACACCGGCGCCGCAGGTCAACCAGCCGAGAACGAATGCCAGGACGGGCATAGGGCAACGATGGTCGCCGCTTCTCATCGGAAGTCCCCCGAAGACTCTGGATTCTACCATATGAACCGGAAAGACAAAAGGGGTCGCGCGCTCCGTTCCATCCGCCGTGGCAGAAGCGATCTTCACGGAAAAGCTGTTCATTGGTGTTCGTGACGACCTGATCGGCTGGGCCCCTGCGATTGGAGAGGTGACCACTGTTACGACGTAGACAAAGCCTCCCACCGTTAAGCAGGCTGCCAAGCGAATACGCAATGTGTTACGATCCGCGTGGACGAAGCGCTGGATCGAAGCTGCGCCCAAAGAGCGAAAACCCGCATCCAAGCGTCGCCCAGGCGGGGGGCATCTGTCCGCCTATTGGAGCCTCATATGTCCACCCATCAGATTGTGATGCACCATCGGACACAATCCGCACCGCGGCGGAGGCGTATGGGATAATTCTTGCAGTGGTGCTACATCGTTCATTCACCAGCTGCATCACTTCCTCCCGTCCTCCCGCAACAACTCGTTGACCGCTTGGAGCCGAGCCGTTCGTTTTGGATTCCAACTAAGGGTTCCGGTGACGCCGTCGCAGGAAGAAAATCTACGGGTTATCTCTTGACAATTCACTATGAATGGCGTAATAGCGTCTTGCCTTTCCGGAGTTGGGGAAAGCTGTTTGCACCTAACTCAAACCAGCCAAGTCAGAGCGCGATCCGCGCTGGAGGTGAGAGAATGCGATGTTTCGGACCGATACGGGCACTGGTAATAGGACCGAATCGGGAGAACTACCGCATGATGACCATCGGCCGCATGCTCTGCTGCTTCCGGAATTCTTCTTGCCCGCAGCGCCAACATTTTGCAGAGTGGGCTTGGCTCCACTCCTGGAGGCTTGTCAAGACCGTCGCCGTCGGAATCAAGTACACGATCGAAGCCCGGCGCGCGCAACGCGAACAGAAGAGAGAGGCTGTGCTGCGTCTTCCACTAATCGGACAACTCGTAGCCGAGATGAGTTAACCGGTCTGGAATGAGGCGGTGCAAGTCGTAGTGAAACTAAGTCATGAGCGACCCGTCTTTCACCATATCGAGAGGCTCAAGGCCGCATAGTATCGGTCAATTCGAGGACCTAACTCGGGGCCGATTCATTAGAGAGTGGCCCGTGCATCGTCAAGGGGTCATTTTGTTGTGCGCTACACTTTCTCGGAGGATCTATCGATGGCACGAAACTTTAGCACTCTGTTGTTGGTGTCGGCTGTTATTCAGGTCTTCAATGCCGGATGTGACAATACGCCGTGGGCACAAGACAGCGCTGCCGGAGCTGCATTGCCGGGGCTAACGGGGGCGAAGGCAACTAGCAACCACTATGTCGAGGTCACCTTCGCCGGTTCTGCGGATGACGCTGCCGAGGTTGCATCGAACTACACGATCATCGACCCCGACGGCAACCGGCTCCCGGTCCACACGGCGGAGTTGAGTGCGGATGCCAGGCAAGTCATATTGGCTACCGATCCACAGAAACAAATCCTCTACACGCTCACCGTTCCGACTAAGGCCGACCCAACGGTGCGGGTGGACCTGGTCCCGGCGATCGGCATCGGCACGTTGGGGTTTGTTGGCTCGTCCGATCGAGAGCCCTTTTTGGAGAGTGCAATTTCGCTGAGTAACAGCGAGATCCTGCTTTCGTTCAGTGAACGGATGGACAGGGAATCGGCAGAGGACATTGCATACTACAGGATCGCGGACCCGGACGGTGAGACCGATCTGGACATCGAGATCACGGAGGCAGTGCTCGACGAAGACGAAACCTCGGTTGTCTTACAGACCACGCCTCAGGACAACATCGAATACACCATAAACGTCACCAACGTAAAGTCGCGCTTTGCCTGTGCGGACGGAGAGTTGGTCCTCCTGGACGATTCGGACTTGGGCCAGGGTGACATATGCACCGAGCTCTTGAACCGCCCTCTGACCACGGAGGACTTGATCGCGCCCTTCAGCATGACGGCGCGAACGATGATTTACCCCAATGAACCTACCAATCCGAACGCGACCGGCGTGGTCGGAACGGTGGTTACGAGCCCGTGCGGGGCCGGGGTGATGCTGGCCTGCTCTGGGAGTGAGAGTATATCCGGAAGCGGCACGACGATCCCTGACGAGGAGCTGATTTTCACCTTCGACAGATCCTTTCGAGCCGATCGGATCGTCCTGATGCTCCAAGAGATCGAATTCACGACCGATGAGCCCGTCTTCTTTGTCTCCACCGACGAGACGGGTGAGGGGTTTTACACCATCACGGAGCCCGAGATCCGGGCGGCCTTCGCGGGCCACGGCATTTCACGCGGGAATGTTCTCTTCGAGGCGTTGGAATCGCTGGACCCGACGATCGATGCGCCCTATCGCGAACACATCGACGTACTCAAACTGCGGGAGACCAACAAGGCTTACTGCGTCGAGTCGATCTGTCTCACCGACGGGCGCCGAATCGATCCGACCCGCCGGACGGTCCAGTTCTTTGGGATTCCCAGTGAGGACACGCAATGTCCAGAGCTTTTGGGTGCGGTCTCCACCAGCGACATCACCGTGCTGCTCTCGTTCAGCGAGCCGATGGACAACGATGCGGCGGACCCGATCAACTTCGAGATTACTTGTTTCGGCTGCGAGGAGTACGAAGTAGAACTGCTCGTGCTGGACGCCGCTTTGACCCGGCACAACACGCAGATCGTTCTCACGACGCATCCGCAAACGGCCACTGTTGAATACATGGTGACGGTCTCGAACACTAACGGACAAGTCACCGACCTGTCCGTGAACCACAACCCGATCTGTTCTGACCCGAGCGAGGCCTGGTTTATCTTCGGCGGGCAGCCCTCGATCGAGCCGGGTTATGCACTGCCGCGTGTTGTCGGCGCGGCATCCACGAGTAACACGACGGTCGTAGTCGCGTTCAACAAGCCGATGAGCGACAGCGCCCTAGAGCCCTTGAGCTACTCGATCGTGCAAGTCAACGTGAATTCGGAGGTGGGCACTCTGTACGTCTTGGACAACGCCTGCGATGCGGCGTCGGAGAATCCCGGCGACCTTTGCACAAGCGACGAGGGTTGCCAGGGCGGCACGTGCCTGCTGCGAGGACCGCGTTTCCTCGGACCCGACCGTACCGCGCTGGAGCTCACCACAACCTCCCAAAACGAGGTCACTTACGAAGTCACCGTAACGAATGTCCACGACCTGGCCGGCAACCAGTTGGCCCCCAGGGAGGACATAGTTGACCCGTCCAAGGCCCAATTCGCAGGCACGCCGCCGAGTTGCCCACCGGGTCAATGTCAGGCCGGTTCCGGCAATCCTGAGGGAACCGACGGCACGGGTACTTGCCACTCCGACGACCACTGCGACGACGACCCGCCCTGCAGCGCCGGGGAGGCTGACTGCGAAGGAAAATGTGACAGTCAATGCCAGCTCGTCGACACCGACGGCGACGGTCTGTCCGACAACGAGGAGCTGCGCGGGTGGGTCGTGTTTGTGGTCAACACGGACGGCACCGTAAGCACCCGCGAGGTCACCAGCGACCCGACCGTCGTCGACACCGATGCGGATGGGCTGGATGACAAGCAGGAGAAGCGTCGCCTGAGCGACCCGCGCGACCCGGACACCGATGACGACCTGCTACCGGACCACGATGAAGCGACGGTGTATCTCTCCAGCCTCACCAGCCAGGATACCGACGCCGATGGGCTCGACGACTCGAAGGAGGTGATGTACTTCAAGACCTCCCCGATTTTGGAGGACACCGACGGCGACGGTTTCACCGACCGTCAGGAGGTTATCGAGTTCAACCGCGACCCCCGCGTCGCGGACCTGCCCATCCCCGACATCAACGTGGGCAATATGCGTCTGCAGATCGACGAGCGGTATTCCTACACCGACGAGTGGGGCGAAACAATCGCATTGGAGTCCAGCTCCAACACCACCATGGTCGAAAGCAGCGAAACCAAATACAGCAACTCAGACACCCAGGTCACCGCCAACAGCAGTGAGTGGTTCGTCAAGGCCGGCGTGGGCCTCGAGTTCGACAACTCCTTCATCCCCAAGGTAGCGGTCAACGTCGAGGGCGGGTACACGGCTTCGAAACACAGCGAACATACCTCGCAGTGGACCGCCGAGTCGAGTTCCGCCGCCCAACGGACTTTGGCCCAGTCACTGTCCAAGGGGCGCCAGCTCAGCGCCACCCACCTGGTCACCCGGGACGTTTTCGGCGCCGGTGTGGACGCCGACATCACCATCACAAACGCGGGGGAGATCGCTTTTTCGATCAGCAACGTCGAGCTGACCGTGCTCGAACCGAGTGGCCTGAGCCGCGACGACTTCCTCCCCGTCGCCACGCTGCTGCCCAACCGTGCGCTGATCACCGGGGAGTCACCGGTCTACAACCTGGGACCGTTCACCGGTGAGCTGGGGCCGTTCATGTTCTCGAGCCGGGACGTGTTTCCGAACCTGGTCGAGGACCTCATGCGCGAGCCGAGGGGCCTGATCTTCAAGGTCGCCAATTACGACGTGAGCGACGAGTTCGGGCGGAACTTTGCGTTCGCCACCCAGGCGGCGCGCGACCGCACTGCCGGGATCAGCATTGACTTCGGCGATGGGACCAGGCAGACGTTCTTCGTCGCGACGAGCGGGTCCATCGATGACGAGGGGTTCGTCGGTGGTGGCTTCGTCGGCGGCTTCGACGAGAACGGCGTCGCCCTGGGCATCCCCATCGACTACGCCCTCCAGGATATCCTCGGGATGACCAAGAATGCCACGCAGCCCGATGCCATCATCGCCGGGGGGGATGGAGTGGCCGATAGCATCGCCTTGGGCGACGATATTCAGTTGATCCCCCCGGAAACCGAAGGCGTAGAAGACAACAGCATCGTCGTCGCCGCCGGCGACAACGGCGTTCTCGACACCAGCCCTCACCCGGACGACGAGCTGGCGGTAACCACCGGCTACGCGACCAGCCATACCTGTGTCGTAGACCTTATTCCGATGATCACCGACGGCGGAAACGGCATCGCGGAGACCGTGGCGCAAGGCGACGACGTACAAATCGTCGTTGAAAACAGCCCCGTGTTGGCTGGTGCGCCGATCATCCTCCCGGGCGACAACGAGCAGATCGACACGCAGCCTGGTGGGGACGATGTGCTTGGCTCTCTCCCGGAACCGGGCGAGACTTGCGACAGCAACGCTGATTGCCCCGGCGGTGCGTGGACCTGCACGGGGCCACAAGTCCTCGTGCGAGTGCGCAACCAGCAGCGCGGCGACCAGAACCGATTCTGGGCCGTGTTCGCCGCGGGCGAGCTGCCCGCCGCCGCCGACTTCGGCGATATCATCCTCCGCCCCGGTGAGGATGTCGCCCTGGCTTTCGTGCAGGACATCGACCACGACGGGGTGCTCGCCCGCGATGAGTTCTTCTACGGAAGCTCCGACAAGAAGAAAGACAGCGACGGGGACGGTCTGTTCGATTTCGCGGAAATACGCGTCGGCTGGGACGTGGGCGTCCTGGGCAGCGACCTGCGGCACGTGTACCCGGATCCGCGCGTTCCCGATGGCGACGGCGACGATCTCGAGGACCCCGAGGAGCAAGACCTCCGCCGGCTGTTCTGTCGATGCGCCGGCGACCCCCCCAATAAGCCTTGCGGCGACGACGACGACTGCGACGGCGACGCCGAATGCGAATGCACCCGGCTCTACCGCTGCAGCGGCGGCAAGGACGACTATCTGGCCTGCAGCAGTGATGCCAGCTGCGCCGAGGGATCATGCCAAAGCGACCGGGGCCGATGCAACGCCGGCCCGAACGCTGGTGAGCCTTGCACGAGCCATGAGGACTGTGGCGGTGCCGCCTTCACCGATATCGAGGCGGGCCTGACCGGGGTCAACCGTACTTGTCTATCCTGGGGCGACTACGACGGGGACGGGTACCTGGACCTGGCTCTGGCCGGGTGGACCGGGTCGAACCGTGTGAGCCGACTCTACCATTACGACAACGTCACCCGTACCTTCGAGGAGATCGACGCGGGCCTGATACTGAAGCCGGTCTGCGACTGCTCTCTGGCGTGGGGCCATTACGACGACGACGAGCACCTGGACTTGGCCCTGGCGGGAATGAGCGACCAGGGACGCGTGAGCCTGATTTACCAGGGTGATGGCCTAGGCAACTTCACAGATACCCAAGCGGGCCTGACGCCAGTCTCGGACTGCTGTCTCTCCTGGGGCAATTACAACAACGACGAGCACCTGGACTTGGCCCTGGCGGGAATGAGCAACCAGGGGCGCGTGAGCCTGATTTACCAGGGTGATGGCCTAGGCAACTTCACAGATACCCAAGCGAGCCTGACGCCGGTCTCGGACTGCTCTCTGTCCTGGGGCGACTACGACGGGGACGGGAACCTAGACTTGGCCCTCGCCGGGGACGCCGTATCGCATCACTATACCCGGATCTACCACAACGAAGGCCCCGACGACGCCTTCACCCTGAAGGAGGTCACGACGGTTGTCCCGTATGCAGTCGCCCATGGCTCGGTGTCCTGGGGCGACTATGACAACGACGGGGACCTCGACTTGGGCCTTGCGGGGTTGGCGGATGTGGTCCTCGTCAAGTTTCCGGTCGCCTGCATCTACCGCAACGACCGCGAAGATGGCTTCACGGAGATCTGTCCGGGTCTAACGGGCGTCTACGATTCCTCTCTGTCCTGGGGCGACTACGACGGAGACGGGAACCTGGACTTGGCCCTCGCGGGTATGACATACGGGTACGAGACGCAGTTCCCGGTGAGCGCGATCTATCGCTATGACGGCAACGACACCTTCACGGATATCGGAGCGGGTCTGACGCCCGTCAGCAATGCCTCTGTATCGTGGGGTGACTACGACGGGGACGGGGACCCGGACCTGGCCCTCGCGGGGTTGAGCGACGCGGGGCGTGTAAGCCAGATCTACCGCAACGAAGGCGGCGCCATCTGTGACTTCGGCCCGACGCTGGAGAACGTGTTCGGCGCCGGGGCGGTTACCAACGACGACCTTGCTTCCGACCCGCGTCTGCCGGACACCGACACCGACGGCATCAAAGATATCGAGGAACTCTCCGGCTATCCCGTGGGCTTGTCGATCACGGCCGGTCCCAACGGTGTTTGCGAAACGCAGGCGCTGGGGGACGATGTGCAAAAGGTGTTTATCGGGTACCCTGTTAATCCCCTAGGTACCGGCATGGT
>JAUXGE010000173.1 GCA_030622435.1 Planctomycetota bacterium | reverse complement strand
CGTCCGACCCGGCACGTGATCGTTGCGCAGGTCGGCAAATAGATGTGAGTTGTGAGAGGGCCTTGGGGAATGAGGCGAGGGTGCCCGCGGGTTCGGCGGGCGAAAGAGGATGAAGGGATCGGCCGGCGACGAGCCGGCCTTCGAGTGGACAGACGAATGACAGAGGGCAGTTCAATCCGTTCGCGGAGTGCCGCGAGAGTGGCACATCCGGATGCGTCGTCCGGACACAGGCGCCGTGCGTCTGTGCTGATTCTGGTGATGACGCTGCTGGGTGTGTTGTTCGTGGTGGGGATCGCGTTTCTCGCGACGGTGAACTTCGACGCCGACCTCATCGAATCCGACCGGCAGCGTGATCGTGGCCGGACGGGCGTGCAGGCGGTTGTCGAGGAGCTGGGGACGATGCTGCGCGACGGGATGGCGGGGACGTCTGGCGATTCATTCTCCGGCGACCCGGGCGGCGATTCGAGACTCGCCTTTGCCGAACTGCCGGCCTCTCGGGGTCTGGTCAGCCCGATCGAGCCGTACCACAACGACAAGAACTATGACGGACTGCTGGACGAGGGCGAGCTCGTATTCGGATGGTTCACGGACCTGGAGACACTCACGAACGGCGAGCACGAACAGGAGTACACCTTCGACATCAATGGTGTTGTCGACGACCACGGTGTTTTCGAGATCGACACGGTCCTGCCAAGCGGCGTGCCTTATAGTGACCCCAATTTCCCCAAGCACCTGCTGCCCGTGGATGCGGACGGCGACGGGATCACCGACACTCTTGCGGTCGATGTCGAGTTCCTGGGCTTCGCCGAGGCACAGATGGAGGCGCTTTCCGAGTATTTGAACGCCCCGTCAAGCTCGTCAACGCGTGTTTACCTGGGGCTCCGGGTGATTCCGCACGGCGGCATGGTGAACCTCAACGAGTCGCACCCGGAGCTGGTCGCCAACGTGCTGAATGTAAAGGTTGACGATTTGCGAACGCTCAACGGGCGGGACCTCGAAAAGGGTTTCTTCCGGTACAGGCCCATGTTGGCCCGGGACGAGCTGGAGAAGCTCGACGTGAGGGGTAATCTGATCGTCCGCTTCTATTCGCCTGCGATGGAGGAGCCGATGCTGCGCCGGCGGCTGCTGCTCCCGTCACGAGTGACGACGCCGTCGCTTTTGCAGGGGAACCCGTTCCTGCTCGAGGAAGATTATCCGTACGGAGAGTCGGAACTGGCAACCCGTCTGTATCCACCGTTGCTGGATGGCGACTTCGAGACCGTTTACGAGGGGAATCATCGTTACCTGCCCTTCGCACCGGACGAATTGCACGATCCGGACGATCTGGACTCGCTGCCGGCGTGGGCGGTGCGCATGGAGCCTTCCACGTCGCGCAAAGTGGACAGCCAATGGGACGCGTACGATCGGCGCCATCTGGTCACGACCATCAGCTATGACGACCTGCTGTCACGAGGCGGGGACGTAGAATACGAAGTGAACAGTAAGCAGGCCGATGAGGACCTCGTGGACTGGATGCTCGAGGTCGTCCAGGAATCGAATATCGTCGGTGAATGTCCGGACGAGTGGGACCCACCGCGACCCCTGCCGTTCGAGTACATCGACTATCCCCAGGATATTCCAAACGGCACGTTGCCCAACGAGGAAGAAGAGGAGTGCACCTGCCCGACGCAGGACTTCTGCCGGTTCGATTCACGGAAGGGGCGCCTCAAGCTCAGCCTGGCGTTTTTGGATCGGGTGTTCCCCTGCGAGACCGAGACCGATGTGGACCGGTTCGAAAGATGCAAAGTGCAGCGGCAGCGTCTGATCCACGATGTGTTCATGATGCTCGTGCGCAACGCCAAGGGGCCCTACTGGGACGACCAGGACTGCACGAAACATGGCCAAACCGCCTGCGACAACTGGACTGAACGGGACGACGAGTGGACGGGGACGTGCCAGTTCGCCGGGCATGTGTGCAGTGACGGTGCCAACGAAGGTGAACCCTGCACGCAAACGGATGACTGCCTAGGCTGGCCGTGCGAGCCCCGGCACTTGTGCTTCGACCCCGTCACCGGTCAGACCCGCCGCGAGAGTCTGATCTCGCGTACGGCCGCTTCGCTCACCGCCAACATGCTGGACTACATGGATTTCGATGACGTAAACGGAGACCTCATCGACCGAAACATCCCGACGCGCGTCGCGCTTCGTTCGTTCGACTTCTCCGCACGACGGTGTGTGGGCGGCGACAACGTGTTTTCACCATGCAATGACGACGCGCATTGCCCCGGCGGGACGTGCGTTCTTGCCCGGCGATGCTTCGGCGGCTCCAACGTTGGTGCCCTGTGCGCCGACGACGTGCAGTGCTCCGGCGGTGCCAAGTGCGCGCAGATTGTCGGTCACGAGTTCGGCAGCTTGATGATCCCCGAGGTCCCGGTGCAGTTCGTCTACGGCCTGGAGCGCCAGCCGTTCATTACGGAGGTGGCGACCGCGGCAGACGAAAACTACATCCAGGCGCGGGCGATCGAGCTGTTCAATCCTTACCGGGTGGACCTGCTCAGAGATGCGGACTTTGAAATCGTCGAGGTCGCGCCGGGCGGTAACGCCGAGAGCGCGGTACCGATCCCGATAAAGGTGGATTTACGGTCGGGCGAGTTTACTGTGCTCAGAACCGGAGAGGAGGGCTACTTCTCGTTGGGAACATCGGGGTCGGCCACGGCGGACGGAGCCGGACGGGTATATGATGCAAGCAAGTCTCTGACCTTCGAGAACGGTTGGACGATCTATCTGATTCGGCGGATGAAGTACCCAGGTGACACGTGGACGACGAAGATCGTGGTCGATCAGTTCATGGTGGACGGGCCGAAGACCGGTTTAACCGTCCCGGTTGGCGATCCGCCCGCGGAGTACTCGATGCAGCGGACGGTCCAGTCGCTGGATTCGTTCTGGAGAATTCCGGTGCCCGACACGGCCGAACTCGCGCCCACGCTCGGCACATGGAACACCCACGTCAATAACAGTCTTCCCCCCGTCGAGGTGAACTTCGCCAACACGGGCAGCTTCACGAAGCTGCATCCGGCGGACGACGTCATCGACCCGCAGCTCGGCGTGGCCTTCCCGACAACCGGGTCCATGCTGCTGCTGATGCGTCACGCCAACCGGTCGCTGGCAGATCAGCGGCAGGATCGCCATCCGGCTTTCCTCCCCGGCAGTTATGTGACGACGGTGGACCTGGCGTTTACGACGTGGCTGGACAACACGATCCAGTGGCAAGAGGCCAACATGTCCGGTGGGACGAATTCCGCCGGCATGAACGAGATGATGCAGGTCGACAACGGTCGGATGCCGGTGTTCGACGAAGGCGAGCCGGTCCTCTCGAGCGATCCCGCGTTCGGTCGGCGATACCTGCATCACGTCGATCCCGGCGTTGGGGCGTGCTGCCTGCCCAACGGTACGTGCGAGGAGGGTCGATTCGCTCAGTGCTACAATGCCGGCGGCCTTCATTACGTGCTCGGCGCGGAGTGTGATTGGGACTTGGAGGTGTGCCGGACCCTCGAGGATCGGGCGGGTGGCGTGGCGAATCTGCCGTGGGGTCAGCTCGTGTTCGACTACTTCACTGCCCTGCCGCTGCGGAGTATCGGGCCGTACGAGAACCCGAACCCGGAGGACTATCTGAATTTCGTGCCGGGGAAACCGGACTCGATCCCTCGAGTCGATCAAAACGGTCTGCGGGTGCACGGCCGGATCAACATAAACGCTGCTCCGTGGAAGGTGCTCTCGGGCGTGCCCATGATGCCGATGCAGAAAATCGCCAGGGAGTTCCGTGCCAAGACGCGATGGGGAGCGGGACTCGTGGTTCCGTGGGCGGGCAACGTGCTGGAGCCAAAGCCCTGGATCTGGATTGACGGTGGTGATGGTGAGGTCTACGTCACTGACGACGAAGCCTCGCCGATCGGAGAATCTCTGGCCCAGGCGATCGTGGCGTATCGGGAGCTGCGCTGGATCGACGATTTCGACGACGCTGGCAACACCGTGACGACGGGTAATTACGGGGGTTTCGACACCTATCTGTACGGGCACGGCTGGGAACCGTTTGTTCCCGCATCACGGCGCGGACCGGGCTTCATGACCGTTGGTGAGTTGGCCGAGGTGCGGCACCGGGACGCATCCCGCGTACCCGGCAGCCCTTGGCTGTCATACCGCCGCATCGACCTGGGCAACTTGAACAAGACAACGCCGGACTACGTCGAAGCCGTCGGTTTGCTTGTTGCGCTGAGTGACTGGGTCACTGCGCGCTCCCAGGTGTTTACGGTGTATGGGACGCTGCGCGGCGAACTGGACGAGGACATTCTGGGGGTGGATCCGAACCTCGAGGATTACCTGCGGGCTGCCAAAGACGTGGATACTCGGGCGATCCGGTTCCAGGAGACGTTGGATCGCCTGCCCACGCTGTTGGGTGAATCGGTACCGGCGCGCGTGGGTGAGCGCACGGTCGGTCGGTACATCGACGCCAGGAGCGATTGACCTGGGGTCGTCGATAGGCGGCAAGGTAATCATCGAGTAAATGCTTCTATGGGTGCTATGCCCAAGCCGGAGGAAGCCCAGGAAGCCCTCCGTGAAGCTGGAACATGGCCGCGCTGATCACTTAGAGTACCAGCGTGCGAGGCGCGGGCATGTGTCCCGTCAGCGAGGCGTTCTCGGTTGTCGTCCGCTTGGCCATGACACCCCCGGAGGGACGGGTTCACTAAATGTTCACGCGCCAACTCCGGTCTTCGTTATGGGAACCACCGTGGCAAGGGGTATGGCCGGTTTGGGTGGTCCGGGCTGCGTGGTCTGTTGCTTCGGATCGGCCCGGCGGTACGCAGTGGACGCGGAGGCTATCGGTCTGTTGAATAATGTAGCGTCGCCCCTTGTGGGCGACGATTGCGGGCGACGAGAATGCCCGTATGACGCCACCCACGAGGGGTGGCGCTACATTTTGGCGATCGGAAACGACTTCTTCAACAGGCTGCTATGGGACGCGGGTGGATCGCGTCCGGTAACAAGGTGGTTTTGGGTCTTGGCGTCGGGCCAAGAAAAGCACCCGCCTGTTGTTATATACGCATGTCCGTGCGTATAATGATGGGAAATCCTTGGAGGGGGTAGCGGTTACGAATGCAGTCGTCGCCGCCGTTGTTTCGGCCAATCAAGCCGGTGTGCCTGATTGGGCTGCCTATACCCTCTCTACCTACGCAGGAATCGCAGGAGTGTAAGAAAGATGCGCATCGATCGGTTGAGCATTTGGGTGGCATTGGTTGCGCTGGGCTGTGTTGTGGCGATGCCCGCGTGGGCGCTGGACGGTCCATCTACCCCTCCACTGCGCGCTGAGTCCGAAGCATCCGGTGAAACGTCCGAGATGATCGCCTTCGAAGGCGAGGTGGCGGCCACGGCGAAAACGTGCCTGGGTTTCGGCGAGTTCGACGATCTTCACGCCGGGACGGACCGTTATCGCGGGGACAGGTTCCGGATCGAGACGGAGGATGTCGAGCTCCTCGAGATTCGAATAGAGCTTCGGTTCCGCGGCACGGTGGAACTGTATTACTCGATCCATCGATCGAAATCGGGATCGGAGTCGCCGTCCTATAAGCGCGTGGTCGACTTCCCCGATGTCATCGTCACTGCGTCGGGGGACGGCGTGGCGGAGTTCTACTCGAGCGGATTGCTGGATGGGCTGATTCTGGAACGTGGCTACGACTACGCGATCGGTGTCTCGTGGACTGAGACGGACAGCGCGGTGAATGGCTCCGTCACCTACGGTCGAGACGAGCGGCAATACCCGATTCCGTTTTTGCACGGGCAGGTCATGGGGCCTGTGGCGCGCAACTCACCGCCTCCCATGGATGACGACCTGGGAAACCTGGAAGGCTTCAGCGAACTGGCCTATTCGATGGAACTCTGCTTCGCACCGGTTGACGGTGCGTGCTGTTGCTGGGAGTTGTCCGGTAGCGTCTGCGAGGAGATGCTCGAATCTGATTGCATCGGGGCGGGATGCCACTTCTTCGGAGAGCGCGTCCAGTGCAACGAAGTAGTCTGCGATTTCGGCGCGTGCTGTTTCCCCTGTGGTGAGTGCGGTGACAACTACACAGCCGAGGCTTGCGAGGCCGATGGCGGCTCGAAGCACTGGTCCAATATGGATTGCATCGATCCGGAATTCCCGGATGCTCTCTGTCCCGAGATTTTCGGGGCGTGCTGCACAGGTGGAACGTGTACGGATCTCTGCCTGGACGATTGCCTGGCGATCGGCGGCGTATATCGCGGTGACGACACGAGCTGCGAACCGAACAACATCTGCGTGGGTGCCTGCTGCTTCGAGGGCGGGTGCGCCGAGTTGACTGGCAGTTTCTGCGAGTGGCCCTTCGGGGTGTATCGCGGTGACGGCACCGAGTGTGTGACGCTGCCGCCGGACCTGGAGTGCGGCGGGGCCTGCTGTTGGACAATCGAAACAACCGAGGGATGCCAGGATGTGGCCAATCGTGCGGAATGCACGATTGCGGGCGGCGTTTCCGAGCCTCTCTACGCCGGTGCCGGTACACAGTGTATTGATGAACCTTGTTCGCATCTGGGAACGTGCAGCGGCGATGTCACTCTTCTATGCGGTACGGACGACGAGTGCCTCGGGTACTGCAACCTGGTGCCCTCTGTTCTGTGCGCAGATGATCAGGAGTGCGTTGCCGCGGAAGCCGGGACTCGCTGTATCGGCTACTCGGGCGGGACATGTAACCTCTTCCCGCTCGGTAAGTGCTGTCTGCCGGATGGTACTTGCCTGTATACGACAGAAGCCGCGTGCGAGGCGGAGGTTCCGGGCGAAAGGAACTTCACAGAGGACGTCGGCGGCTTGGGACCGGAGCGGGTGTGCGAGAATCAGGATCCGGATCCGTGCCCCACGCTTCCATGCTGCTTCAGGGACGGGACGTGTCAGGTGCTGACGGCAAACGCCTGCCTTGGCTTGGGCGGCATCTCCGACGGCACCGTAGACGATACTTGCGACATGTCGTGCAGCGACGTTTACGACCCAGGTGCATGCTGCGGCATGGGGTTGCGGGACTGCACCTACGTTCCCGAGGCGGATTGTCTCGCCGCCGACGGCGTCTACATGGGCGACCTGATCCCGTGCCCCGACCAGCAGGAAGATGCACTGTGCCTTGGCTTCGGGGCGTGCTGCCGTGAGGAGGATGGCGACTGCTTCGACAAGTACACGAGTGATGAATGCGGCGTTATCGGTGGTGTGTACGAGGAGGACGAGTCCACTTGCGACACTCTTGACCCACAGTGTGATCAGCGAGGAGCCTGCTGTACTGAGACGGGAGCCTGCTTGTTCGTTCTACAGAGTGAGTGCGAGACAATCACGGGCACAGCCGACGCGTTCGTCGAAGTGGGCGAACCGTGCGTGGCGGATTTGTGTCCCATTGGCGCGTGCTGCTTCGACGGAACATGCGAGGTCGTCGGTGGAGAGGCCTACTGCAAGTTGGAGGACGGTCGAGTCTACCAGGACGATGACTCCGAATGCACACTGGATCTTTGCACGATCGGCGCCTGCTGCTTTGACGATGGGGGTTGCGAAGACCGTGTCGAGTCGGAGTGCCCCATTGAAGAAGGGATGTTCGACGCCGAGTTCACTTGTGCGGCTGACCTGTGCGAGCCGATCGGGGCGTGCTGCAAGCGGGACGGCGGTTGCCTGGACGATGTGAAAGAATCCGAGTGCGCATCGATCTGCGGAGAGCTCACGGCGGAGGTACTATGTAATACACTCGATCCTCCGTGCACACCGATCGGGGCCTGCTGCTATGCTGACGCCACGTGCGTATCCGACGTGCGGCAGGGTGACTGCGAGTCTGACGGGGGCGTCTTCACGGTGGGCGCGGATTGCAGCGACATCCCGCCCTGTGAAGGACGCAAAGGATGCTGCAAGGACGGTGAGTGCTACGACGATATGACCTTGCCCGAGTGCGAGTTCCTCGGCGGTGTGTATCTGGAGGACGAGCCTGTCTGTTATTCGTGGCTTTGCACCCTTGGTGCCTGCTGCCATCTTGACGGCAACTGTGGTGACGACCGGATCCGATCGCAATGTGAAGGGCCAAACGACCAATTCTCCTACGGCTTCCTGTGCGAGAACATCTCCTGCCCGGCGCGAGGTGCTTGCTGCGTAGGGGATGAAGGTGCAGCCGTCTGCCAACTGATGACCTTCGCGGATTGCTACGATGTTTCGGGGGAATACGGCGGGGACGGCACACTCTGCCTGGAGAACCTGTGCCAAACCGTAGCATGCTGTACGGTGGCTGAAGCCTGTGAGAACGTCCCGAGACGCCTGTGTGAGCGGGACGGCGGTGCGTACATGGGTGCTGAATTCACGTGTAACACGACCGGCACGACACCGGGCTGTCAGCGCGGTGCGTGTTGCGAGCCCGACGAGACGTGCAACGAATGGAAGGTGCAAATCGAGTGCAACGATCCGGATGATTTCAGGCTCTGGGAAGGATGCACTCAATGCGAAGGACGCGGCGCATGCTGTCTACCGGACGATCCAGGTGGGGAGTTCTGCCAGATCCTTACGCGGGCGGAATGCCTGGACAATTACGGCACGTATGCGGGCGACGCATCGGTATGTCAGCCCGACGATCTTTGCATCTTCGGTGCCTGCTGTATGCCGTTTGGCGTGTGTGACATACGAACGAGACATAGCTGCGAGACGGCCGAAGGCTTCTACCACGGGGCGGATACCGACTGCGCGAGCTTCGAGTGCATCCTCGGGGCATGTTGCCTGCCGGATGAGACTTGCGAGACACGGACGGGACCGCATTGCGAGATGGCCGAGGGTACTTACCTGGGTGTATACACGGACTGTCTTGATGTGAACTGCACCCTCGGCTCGTGCTGCTATCTGAACGGCGACTTCGCTGTGACCGTCCAATCAGAATGTGCCGGTGCGGGGGACACGTTCGAGGCGGGCTTGACATGCGGGGATCCCGCGTGGTGTAAGCCGAGAGGGGCCTGCTGCGAGGGGGACACGTGTACCATTATGCCCCAAGCGCAGTGTGAGGCCGGCGGTAGTAGGTACTTGGGAAATGGTGTTCTGTGCGAGCCCGACACGTGCTTCCTCCCGGAGGACGGCGCCTGCTGCCGAATGACCGGGGAGTGTGTGGAGTCGACGGTCATATCAGAGTGCATGGGGCCAGAGGAAGTGTTCGAGCCGGGCATGACATGCGTGGACATCACGTGCGAGCCGAGAGGTGCCTGCTGCGAAGGCGCCACGTGCACCATCAAGACCCAGGCGCAGTGTGAGACCGACGGCGGCACGTACATTGGAACGGAGGTTCTGTGCGAGCCCGGCACGTGCGCCCCGGAGGACATAGTCGACTCGTCTCCGCAGAACTGCCTGATCGACGCTCGTCAGCCTTCCCAAACGGATGGGACCGAGCCCGCGGGCTGGAGCGTGATCGAAATCACGTTCACCTCCGATGCATCGAGTCTGATGCCCGAGGACTTCACGGTCCGGGTCGAGCCCGGTCCGGCGACGG
>JAUXGE010000311.1 GCA_030622435.1 Planctomycetota bacterium | reverse complement strand
TGCTCGAGAACGACTTCCGGTAGGCTCGGGCACGTCGGTGGTACGGTGCTTCGAAGGATAACGCATCGCCATAGCAGTCGTGGTACCGGCGACTTACCTGGTGAAGTGCGTGGTCAGTTCCTCGGGGGCAATCCCGTTCGCCTGCCGGCACCTCATCACCGGACCCTTCTACTCGCCCTCTGCAAACTCTATCTGCACAGGCGTGCAGACCGTACCCGGGAGAGTTGTCAGTGTTCCTGTCGTCAGTTGCCCGATGCTGTTGGAACCCCACACCCAGACAGTGTTGTCTGCCCGCACGGCTACGCTGTGGAGATATCCTCCGGCCACGGCGACGACGTCCGTCAGACCGACCTGCGTCGCCTCCATCACGAACGTACCGAACGCGGGCTCCTCAGGGCTGATCTCCTCTTCCAGCCCAAGCTGGCAGTACCGGTTCCAGCCCGACACCCACAGGGTCCCATCACTCTTGACGAACAGGCTGTGCCGGTCACCTGCGGCAATGTCGACCACGTCGGTCAAGCCGACGGCCTGCGTCGGCGCGGTGAAGCGCGAGACCGTGGTTCCGTCACCGAGTTGCCCAAAGGTGTTGTAGCCGATGCCCCACACCGTGCCGTCATCACGCAATAATAGGGCGTAGGCGCTCTGACCGGCCGCGACATCCACAACACCGTCAAGAACCGCCCACGGTGTGCAGCCGAACCGTGATCCCCACACCCATGCCGTTCCATCGGCATCCAGCGCCACCGCGTGGGCGTTGCCCGCCGAGACGGCCACGATGTTCTCCGGCAAATCCGGAATCGGAGCCGGACCTAGCACGCCCTCCTCGCCGGGATAGGGTTCACCCGCCAACTGGCAGCTGGCGTTCTCGGCATCACCAAACCCCCACAGTACCCCGCCATCCGCCAGGAGCATGCCACCGTCACTCAGCGCGCCCACCTGAACGACCTCGGGCACATCGACGATCTGCACGGGGACCGACGAGCCGGCCAGCAAGTTGTCCCCAAACGTCCACACCGTGCCATCCGTCATGGCCAGCAGGGTTGCATCCCCTCCCGCATCGACGTCGGCAACACCATCCTCCACAGACCCGTTGCCCAGCGACCCATACCGGTCCCGTCCCCAGGGCCTGATGGTCTGGTTGTTCATCAGGAGGACGTTGTGCCATTTCCCTGCGACGACGCCCACGATCTCAGGCGGCACGACCGTGACCGTGAGTTCGTCGGTGGCCTCGGCCACGTTGTCCTGCGTGGCCACGGTCAGGCGAAAGACCAGGCCACCCTCATGGCCAACCGTCTGAACGGCAAGCACCGGACCAGTCGCTTCATAGTCGGCCGGGTTGCCACTCACTTGCTCCCAGGAGAAGAGCACATTGGCAGGATCGTAGTCGCCCTGGACAACCTCAGCAGAACCGGTAACGGACACCGCGTCCCCCTCCGTCACGGTGACGTCGAGCCCGGCGTCGGCCGACAGAACGATGACGGTACAGCCATTGTCATACACCTCGGCACCGTCCGGCGTGTCAGGGCACTCGTCGAACTCGTCACTGACGCCATCGCCGTCAGCATCGGGATCCTCCGAACCGCCCTGGTCCTCCACGCACGGCCCCAGGTAGTCCCCTTGCGCGAGGTGCCTGTCAACCGCCTCCGGAGACACGCCGATCGTGTGCGCGTTGTCGGGATTGCCAGGTGGAATGTGGCAGATCAAAACCCCTACCTGCGCCCCCCGGCGCAAAGGATCGGGCTCCCCGTCGCGCTCGCGGTTGCAGGAACCGAGGCAGTTATCACTGCCGCTGCGGTCACCGGGTGCGTCGCTGGCCTCCTCGGAGGACCGGATCTTGCTAACCTCGTCTGCGCCGACGACCGAAACTTGGCCGCATCCGACACACCACAAGATGTTTCCAACAAGAAGGACCGCGGCAACTGTTGGGTAGGCACGCATGCTTCCCCTCCCCAATCGAGATCTGTGGCCCAAAGTGGCTGCTACTACTGAGAACAGCCGGCGTCAATCGGACGCGACGGGGCTCGGCGCACCCCTGGCTCGGGCCGACCAGACTTCAGGTACAGTCTCCAATACGTTCCCGGCAAAGTCAAAATAGGCAAGGGCAATTCTCAGATGCTGCAGTCCGAGCCCGGTGGAGCGTTATTATCTGCCTGAGTCTTGGCGACGAGGAAGTGACGTGTCTCTCGTTCAGCAGCCTATATGGCACTCCCGAACATGAATGGGGCGAGTCGACCCAAATGAACCGCGAGCAGAAACATGCCGCCGGCGACCCCCAGGGTGGTCAGAAATGGAAACAGGAAGCAGCGTCCCGCACGCGCGCGCGCTTCGGCGACAGCTTCGCTCTCAGCAAGGCTCTCGAGTTCGGTGGCCAGCTCGAGCAGGTGGGCGTGCGTGTTCTCGCCCTCGGGCAGACTGAGCGGCAACGTAAACGAGAGCTTGTCTCGGTCGGTGCACGGGACGGCTTGCCGCACGAGGTCCTCGAACATTATCAGTACCACGCTTTCGCACTCATCGTCGCCGTATCCCAGGTCAACCACCTTCAAGAGACCGTTGCGGAAATTCGTAACAGCGGCAGCATGCTTTTGTTGTTGTGTCACAGCGGCCTTACCTCCTCCGAGGTCTTATTGGACTACTTCGATAGCTGGTCGGAGCCACTTATTCGATAAGATACAATTCCCGCGAGGGTAACGCAGCCCGGCTTTCAGATTTCAATACTGGTTCTCCAACGGTCCGATATCGCGTTTCGCCGATCACGCCATGACGCGCGCTGCGCTCGTGAGACAGATGTTCCCCGATCCTCCGATGCTGCCGATTCCAAACCCGTCTTTGCCGCCCAGATCATCGATTTCGGCTTGAATGATGTTCTCGGGATGCACACCCCTTGACAGACATTGCCTGTTAGGTTAACAGTGTAAACATGGCTGACGTACGAAAACGCATCTGCGACGCGACTCGGGCCGTCTTCATGAACGAAGGCGCAGACGGCATCTCCATGCGGCGCATCGCCGCCGACGTCGGTATCACGCCCACCGCCATCTACCGCCATTTCACCGACAAGAGTGCTCTTATCGCCGCCATTGTCGATGAGGGCTTCTCGATCCTGGAGAACAAGATGCGGCGGGCCGCCAGGGGCCGGACCGGACGAGACACGTTGAAGCGACTGTTGGATGGCTACTCCGATTTCGCACTCGCTTACCCGCAGTATTATGATTTCATGTTCCTGCTTCCGAGAACGGGCGTGCGTCGCTACCCCGACGACTTCCGCCGGCGCGAATCGGCCACCTTCAACATCCTCCTGGACATGGTCTCCGAGACAATCGAAAGTGGCGAGTTCAAGCATGACGACGCTTTGGAAACCTCGCTTACCATCTGGTCGCACGTCCATGGCTTCGTGTCGCTGTACCGCTGTGGACGCTTCGGGGATCACCCCGTACGGTTTCGTAGTTCTTTCAGGCGCTCCCTGCAGCGTCTGTTCGACGGTTTGGCATCGTGACTTTTCTTGCGGACGATGTTAACGGCGTAAACTCAGGAGCTCAATCATGTACGTTCGAAAACACAGAAACCATCTGATGTGGATGTTGCCGGCCCTGACTGTTGTGGCCGCGATGACCTCGCTCGCGGTCGCCCTCGAGCCCGACGTCAAGGGGCTCCAGTTCTCCGAGCGCGTCGTCGCCGGTGGCCCCAGCGACTACATGACCGTGCGGCATCTGAAGCTGCGGGGCAGCCAACGGTCCATCGGTCGGAAGTTGGCGGCGATCGCACAATCCCGCCACGGTGTGACACCCATGCGCTTCGACCCGGATGTCGCCAAGCAGCGGCTGGAGTTCTACAAGAGTACCTACCCCATGCATTACGAGCGTGCCCAAGGCGTCAAGGACCACTTCGGCACGACGTTCGACGGTGGACTGGACCCCACCGCGCTGGCCTACAATCTTCCTCCAAACCTCAGTTGTTCGGTCGTGTACTACCCGCCATCGCACACGGCTTCCGGACACGCGATGTTCAGTCGCAACTACGACTGGCCTATCGGAACCTGGGCGGACATGGTCGGACCATCAGCGCAGCAGAACAATCGTAGAACAACGGAAGACCCCTACGTGATCGAGGTCTACCCCGATCGTGGCTACGCTTCGCTCTATCTCTGCGCGTATGAGATGCTCGGCGGGTGCTTTGACGGAGTCAATTCGGAGGGTCTGACTGTCGCTATCTTGGTCAACAATTCCGGCTCGCTCGCTACGCCGACAAACGCGTGGCGATCGGGCCTGAGTGAGATCGAGATCGGACGCTACCTCTTGGAGACCTGTGCCAATGTCGATGAAGCGCGGAAGGCTTTACAGTCCATCGAGTTCTACTACGCGTTTGTGCCGTGCCACCACATCATCGGCGATCGCGACGGCAACTCGTTCGTCTGGGAATACTCGACCAATCTCGAGCGTCGGTACTTCGTCGAGGGCAAGGGCGGACCGCAATGGGTGACCAATCATCCCATCCACGAGAAAGCGTATCCCACGGTCGAGTCTATCCCGCCAACGTTGACCAGCGATTCCTTTGCGCGGTTTCGGCGTCTGCACGAAGAGATCAACAAAGCCCCGGTCAAGCGCTCGACGGAAGACATGAAGCACGCCAACCGCTGCGTTCAACGGTCCGGAGGGCCGGTGCGCACGTTGTGGCACTCCTTGTACGACTGCCACGACAAGTCACTCGATATCGATTTCTATCTCGGTGAAAAAGGTGCGAAGGGGCAGGAGAAACGCTCGGGCTATCTGCACTTTCAGTTGGAGCACTGATCAAGGTCGGCCACAGCAGATGCCGTCCCGGTGGCTGTCGAGACTGCCATCCGGGACTGTATTGCGGCGAGTCCCGGCGCGCCGGGATTCTGGTTCCAGGCGGTCTGCCAAAATCACATCGTCTGGGACGCGGTCGAGGTCGTGGAGTTCAGCCGCAAGCACACGGCCAATCCCGGCGCGCCGGGAACTCGCTGCGCGAGATCCGCCGGCTTGTCGACGGCCTGGTCGAGAAACGCGACGCCCGACGCGACGGCTTCGTCAACGTGATCAGGAAGGCGATGGGGCAGAAGCTCGGCGACGATGCCGATGAGGTGCTGAAGGTCCTCAACGAGCGAGGCATCACCAAGAAGCTCGCGAAGGAGGCCCTGGAGATCGCCCGGCAACGCGGCGGCTTCACTTGAATCACTGAGCCTTTAGGGCTGACAAGTTCTTTTTTGCGCGAAAGGGCGGACGCCAGCGGAGTTGGGCCAGCGAGGTTACGGCGTAACGTTTCCCGTGACGGAGGTGTCGCTGGGTCAGTTGCGTCGGCACTGCACCGAGTGGCGGACCGACCGCTGTGTGTGACATATGTCACACCATTGCGAATGCCCTGAGGCTTGTCGTCTATCACTCAAGACCGGCCATGAGTTATCAGTTCAGAACCGTCCATTTCCATGAGGCGAGGGTTCGCCCTGTAGTTATCTCAGCCAGTTGTTGGCCGAGGGAGATGCTACATGGCGAATCAGTTGGGAATGACGGAACAACAGGCAATTATCGCGTTGGCTGGACGGGGATGGTCCTTTCGGCGGATCGCCAGGAAGCTTGGCGTACACCGGGAGACCGTAGCCCGGTACGTCAATTTGGCCAGAGGCGAGCCGCCCATCCCGGCCTCGTCGCAAGATTCGAATCCAAAACCGGCCATTTCGATTACC
>JAUXGE010000073.1 GCA_030622435.1 Planctomycetota bacterium | reverse complement strand
TGCAACACGGGCAAGCTGCACCGTGGGGCGTCGGTCACGAACTCCTCCTGGTCAGGTAAACGGTAGCCCAGGCACTTTAGCCCAGCGCCCGCTTGCCCATGCCACCCACTGCTAAACGCGTACCTGGGGTGACGTGGGAACCGAATGCGCGCCGCGTAAAACTAGTGGCGCTACATATACTGGACTGAGGAATGCTCTAAAGCGTCGCCACCCAGTCGGCTACCGCGTCGATGCCCTCGTCACGGACGCTGCTGACCCGCCACATCGGTCGATCCTGCCCCACGGCGCTGCGAAGCTGCGCCTCCGTCGCGTCCGCGCCGGTCAGATCGCACTTGTTCAGCACGAAACCGCCGGCTATCTCCATGATGCCGGCCTTGGAGAACTGGATCACGTCGCCGCTTTCCGGCATCAGCAGAAGGAGTATGTGATCGGACAGCTCGCGGATGGCGACGTCGGCCTGACCCGCACCGACCGTCTCGACCAGCACGTAATCGAACCCGAATCCCTCGAGGACACTGACAACCTCCCGGCAGCGAGGCCCGAGGCCTCCCTGTGAGGTGCCCGAGGAAAGGCTGCGGATGAAGAAGTCCGCATCCGGCTTGCCCGTCATCATGCGTAACCGGTCGCCCAGCAGCGCGCCACCCGTCACGGGACTGCTCGGGTCGATTGCGACGACGGCCACCTTCTTGCCGCGATCCCGGAGCATGCCCCCCAGCCGCCCGATGAGCGAACTCTTGCCCACGCCCGGCGCTCCCGTCACCCCGATGACCACACCTTCGCCCGGCGGCGGCGTCCATCCGCCCAGGTCCTCCCCGTGCTGGATCGCGGTGATCAACTGTGCCAGCGCCTTGGCATTTCCATCTCCGTATCCCGCGCGGATACCGTCGAAATCACGCGCCTTGCGCTTAGCGGCCAGACGGGTGATGGTCTCGATGATCTTGTCCAGGGGCGAGCCGGGGTTGAACACCTCCGACACGCCCATGTCCTTCAGGCCCGGGTAATCGGCCGCCGGGACGATCCCACCGAGAACCACGGGGACGTCTTCAATGCCCAGTTCCTTACCGATGCGCAACAGCTCGGGCATGACCGTCATGTGGGCGGCCGACAGCAGGCTCACACCGACCACGTCGACATCCTCCTGCAACGCGGCATACATCGTCGCCTCGCAGGTCTGCCACAGACCGGTGTAGATCACCTCGATGCCGGCATCCCGAAACGATCGGGACAATACCTTGGCGCCTCGATCATGCCCGTCCAGACCGATCTTCGCCAACAATACACGTGGGCGGTGATTCTGTTGTTCCAACTTCCTCGATCCTCCGAAAGGGGAACTCTTTGAGCATTCTCCGGTTTCGCATGGCACCGAAACCTGCATAAGCCGCGGACCAGACCAAGGCCCGACCGCTACAGATTAATAGAGCTTGCTCTAGACCGCGAAACGACCGCGTCGATGCGGATCCGCCGATCGCATCGTCGACCAACCGGAGGGCGATCCCACACACCCTACAAAACGCGGTTTCCTAACATCACCATTCCGGGCCACCGTCGTAGGCGCCGAAGACGGTTTTCATGGTGGCCATCATCTCGCCGACGGTCGCGTCGGCTTTGGCGCCGTCGATCAGCGCCGGCATGAGGTTGACGCCTTCATTCGCGTCCTTGCCCAGGCGCTCCAGGGCGGCCGCATGCCGCGCCGAATCTCGTGATTCCTTCAGATCCTTCAGTCGCCGGACCTGCGTGTCCTCCGTGCCCTGATCAATCTGGAGAATATCGACGCCCGGTGGTCCATCTTCCACGAAGTCCGTCACACCCACGACCTTCTGCGTTC
Source organism: Planctomycetota bacterium (assembly GCA_030622435.1). GTDB lineage: Bacteria > Planctomycetota > Phycisphaerae > UBA1845 > UBA1845. Next base: position 13,176 of record JAUXGE010000073.1, on the reverse strand, counting down.
CGTCGTCGATGGCCCGTTGCTGCGCGTGGGCGGTTTCGGCGATGCACCGCCGGAAGTATCCGCGGTCGACGGCCTTGAGCACGCCACCCATCGCGTCGATCTGATCGAAGATCGCCTGTGCCTTGGACTCTATCTCGCCCGTCAGCTTCTCGATGAAGTAACTGCCTGCCAATGGATCGACCGTCTGCGTCACGTTCGTCTCGTGCGCGAGAAGCTGTTGCGTGCGCAGTGCCAGCTTCGCCGCCTGCTCGCTCGGCAGCGCCAGTGTCTCATCCATGCTGTTCGTATGAAGCGACTGCGTCCCTCCCAGCACGCCCGCCATCGCCTGGTACGCCACACGCGTCAGGTTGTTGTACGGTTGCTGCTCCGTGAGCGTCACGCCGGCCGTCTGGCAGTGCATGCGCAGCAGCCAACTCCTCGGATCCTTCGCTCCGAACCGATCCCGCATGACGTGCGCCCAGATGCGCCGCGAAGCCCGGAGCTTGGCGATCTCCTCGAAGAAGTCGTTGTGGACGTCGAAGAAGAAGCTCAGCCTAGGCGCGAAGGCATCGACGTCGAGACCGCGCTTGATCGATTCCTCTACATACGCCATCCCGTCCGCCAGTGTGAATGCCAGCTCCTCGGCGGCAGAAGCTCCCGCCTCGCGAATGTGGTACCCGCTGATGCTGACCGTGTTCCACTGTGGCATGTGGTTCGTGCCGTACTCGATCGTATCGATGACAAGCTTGACACTCGGCTCGGGAGGAAAGACGTACTCGTTCTGAGCATGGAACTCCTTGAGAATGTCGTTTTGAAGGGTGCCGCGGAGCTTCTCGGGAGGAACGCCTTGCTCCTGTCCCACTGCGATGTAGAACGCCAGCAGAATCGCCGCCGGCGCGTTTATGGTCATGCTCGTGCTCACCGACTCGAGATCGATGCCGTCGAAAAGCCGCCGCATGTCCGCCAGGGACGCAATCGCCACACCGCAACGCCCCACCTCACCAAGTGCCAATGGGTCGTCACTATCTCGACCCATCAGCGTCGGCAGGTCGAACGCCGTGCTGAGCCCCGTCTGACCGTGCCCGAGGAGGTACTTGAAGCGCTGGTTGGTATCGTCGGCAGATCCGAATCCGGCGAACTGCCGCATCGTCCAGAGCCGCTGCTGATACATCGAGCGGTGTGGACCGCGCGTAAACGGAAACTGCCCCGGCTCGCCCAGCGCCTCGACCGGATCGAACCCGACCAGATCCTCAGGCCCGACCCAGGGCTTGACCTCGGCGTCGGCCGCGGCAGAACAGCGACAATCGGTGGACGGACGTACGACACTCATCGCCTCGGAACCTCCTGCTACCCAACCGGGCGCCGTAGTGGCCACGGGCAGGTTGCCTCGTGGAGTTCACTGCCGACCGGTGCCCTTGTGCTCCGTCAAGGTTGACTCGAGGGGCCGTTCCCGGAGGGGCGCCCACTTCTCCAGAGGTGGGGACACAACGATTCGAGTCCCCCACGGCTTTGTCGGGTGGCCCATGGCTTCAGCCTTGGGGGACGCGAATCGGCAACCCTCACCTCCGAAAAAACCGTCCATTCATCCGCGGGCGACCACACCAGACAGCCTTCGAGGAGCAACTGACAGCACAGCGCCAAATCGTCACAGACTCGTAGCGCAGGCATCATGCCTGCATCGTAATCGCAGTCAGTGCAGGCTGGAAGCCTGCGCTACAAACGACCTTGCGCTGTACCGCTAATCGTACCGGCTGTACCGCTAATCGTACCGGTAGAAACCGTGCTTGCTCTTGCGCCCCAGTCGCTTCGCCATCACCATCTTACGCAAAAGCGGGCATGGGCGGTAGCGGTCCTCGCCGAGATCGCGGTGGAGGACCTCCAGGATGAACAGGCACACGTCCAGCCCGATCAAATCCGCCAGCGCCAGTGGCCCCATGGGGTGATTCATTCCCAGCTTCATGATTTCGTCGATGGCCTCCGCCTCCGCCACACCCTCCTGTAAGGCGAACACGGCCTCGTTGATCATCGGCATCAGCACGCGGTTCGAGATGAAGCCCGGGTGATCGTTGCACTCGACCGGAGTCTTCCCCACTTCCTCGGCAATCTCGATAGTCTGCTTCACCGTCTCGTCGCTGGTCTGCAGGCCGCGGACAACCTCCACCAGCTTCATCACGGGGACCGGATTAAAGAAGTGCATGCCGATGAAGCGGTCAGGCCGTTCCACCGCTGCGGCGAGCTGCGTGATGCTGATGCTGCTCGTGTTGCTCGCGAGAATCCCGCCGTCCGTGACCATCGGCTGAGCCGCCTGAAGCAGACCGATCTTGATTTCCGGATTCTCGATCACTGCTTCGACAATAAGTGAATGCCGTCCGATGTCCGACAAGGTCGGCACCGCATGGATCCGCTTTTGCGTTGCGGCCGCCTCGTCAGCCGTGATTCTTTCCTTCTCGACCGCTCGATTGAGCAGCTTCCCGATCGTCTTGGTGGCCGACTCGATCGCCGCCGGCACCGTATCGTGCATGTACACCTCATACCCGGACTGTGCGAAAACCTGCGCAATCCCGCGCCCCATTGTCCCCGCACCAATCACCGCCATGCTCTTTGTAGTCATGTTGTTTACCTCGTTAGGTGGGCTACGCCCTCCGTGAATTCACCGCTACCGCAACATCACCTCCAGCTCGTTGCGGAGCGTCGACAACTTGTTGGCAATAACGTCCCATACAAGTTCTGGTCTGATGCTGTCGTACCCGTGGACCAGCGCGTGACGAAAACGGATGATGCGCTCGGACTCGCTTACTCTCGCCGCCGTATTCGGATCGTGCGACGCGAGCTGCCGCAACGCCTCACCGATGTTCTGTAGCTCGCGCTCGACGGCAGAACGGAAGATACGGTCCGTTTCGTAGTCCCGGACCGTTTTTCCCTCCGTGACTTCGAGCAGGAATCGGCATGCGTCCAGCATGTCAACCAGATATTTCCTCGGGTCGTGCCTCATATACGGACGTCCGGCTTTCATTAACTCCCTGGATGAAGTAAGGGTTTTTCAGGCAACTCGCGTCGACAAGATCGACATGTCGCCCGAACAGCGTCTCGAGCGACTCCAACAGCCCGAAATAGGCCTCGTAATGCTCTCCTGGGGCAAGAGGGAAGTACTCCACCAGAAAGTCCAGATCACTGCGCTCGGGATCAAAAGTCCCATCCGCCGCCGAGCCGAACACCTCCAGTCGGCGCACTCGATGCTGCCGGCACAGTTCTTCCAGCGTCTCTCTCTGTTCGTCAATGACGTCGATCACTTCTCTAATCCCCACGCCGAGTGCAGGCACAATAGAGTCAGAGATAAGTCGGGGCATCGTAGGTGTTTAGCGTCACGGCTATAAGTCCCGTAGGGACGACAGATAGTAGCCCCGGGCGCGAGCCCGGGGTTCGCTACCCCAACTGCGATTGCCGAGCCCCGGAGGGGCGACAGACCACGTCCGTCGTCCATGCCGAGTTTCCGCCGCCCACGAGGGGCGGCGCTACACTTCTTCAGCGGGCTGTTAAGTCAGCGACCTCGCTATCACAATGCGGTGGATCTCGCTCGTCCCCTCGTACAGCTCGGTGATCTTGGCGTCGCGTAACAGCCGTTCCACCGGGTACTCCTTGCAGTACCCGTATCCTCCGAACACCTGGATCGCGTTATTCGCGGCCATCGAGGATACCTCGCTGGCAAACAGCTTCGCCATCGCCGCGGCCTGTGCGAACGGCTTGCCCTCGTCCTTGTACCAGGCGGCTCGATAGGTAAGCGCCCGCGCCGCCTCGATGCCGACGGCCATGTCGGCCAGCTTGTTCTGGATGGCCTGGAACTTCCCGATGGGGCGGCCGAACTGGAAACGCGTCTTCGCGTACTCCGTCGCTTCGTGAAGGCACGCCTCGGCGATCCCGAGCGCCTGCGCTGCAATCCCAATTCGCCCCGCATCGAGCGTAGTCAGCCCAATGCGCAACCCGCGCCCGCGCTCTCCGAGAAGCGCGTCTTTGGGAATGACACAATCCTCGAAGATGAACTCCGCCGTGGACGAGGCCCGAATGCCCAGCTTGTGCTCCAGTTTGCCGACGCTGAAGCCCGGCGTGTCCTTCTCGACAATAAACGCACTCAGGCGCCGTTTGGGATCTTCGGGATCAGTCACCGCAATCAGGACGATCACACCCGCCTGCTTGCCGTTGGTGACGAAAATCTTCGTCCCGTTCACGTGCCAGCCGTCGTCCTTCAGTACGGCCTGGCAAGTGGCCGCTCCCGCGTCGCTGCCCGCCCCCGGCTCGGTCAGCGATAAACAGCCGACCGTCTCACCCGACGCCAGACCCGGGAGGTATTTCTCCTTCTGTGCATCCGATCCGCACGCCATGATCGGCTCGACACACAGGGAGGAGTGCGCGCTGATGATTACGCCCGTGGCGCCGCACGCCTTGGAGATTTCCTCCACAACGAGCGAAGACGCGACCGTCCCCATCCCCGCACCGCCGTATTTCTCGGGAATCGTGATTCCGAACAAGCCGAGTTCGCCAAGCTGCGCGATGAGTGAGTCCGGCGTCTCCGCCATCTCATCCCGCTCGGCGGCTCCCTTCGCTACCTCTTTCAGGGCAAATTCGGAAACCGTCTGCTGCAGCATTCGCTGATCTTCGTCGAACTCAAAATCCATCGAAGGTATCCTTATAGCTCGAGCAGGTGACGGGCGATGACCATCCGCTGAATCTCGCTCGATCCTTCCCCGATCTCACATAGCTTCGCGTCACGCATCAACCGCTCGACGGGAACCTCTTTCGTGTATCCCATCGCACCGTGAATCTGAATCGCCTCCATGCACGCCCGCGTTGCGATCTCGCTCGAGTACAGCTTTGCCATTGACGCCGGGATGTTGCACGGCTTGCCGGCATCCGACAGAATGCCGGCCCTGTGCGTCAGCAGACGGGCCGCATCGACCTCCATAGCCATGTCCGCCAGCTTGAACTGGACCGACTGCTGCTCGAAAATCGGCTTGCGGAACGCAACCCGCTCCTTCGAGTACGCCAGCGCCTCCTCGAGTGCACCACGGGCAAGCCCGACCGACATGGCCGAGATAGTGATCCGACCGCGCTCGAGGACCTTCATCGAGTCGATGAAACCGTGGTTCAATTCGCCGCAGAGGTTCTCCTTGGGGATTCGCGCGTTGTCGAACGTCAGCCCCACCGTGTCGGAACCGCGCATCCCCATCTTGTCTTCCTTAGGCCCAATCTCGAAGCCGGGAGTATCACGCTCGACGATGAAAGCGCTGATCCCCTTGGGGCCGCCTTCGGGCGTTGTCTTGGCCATCACGACGTACACGCCGGCGTAATGCCCGTTGGTGATCCACATTTTCTCGCCGTTGAGAACCCAGGAATCGCCGTCGAGCTCGGCCTTGCACTGCAAGGCGGCCGCATCACTACCGCACCCCGATTCAGAGAGCGCCCAGGCACCCAGGTACTCACCGGAAGCAAGGGGCGGGAAGTACTTGGCCCGCTGCTCCTCGTTGGCACCGATCAAAAGAGCGGCGCAGCAAAGAGCTCCGTGGGCATCGAGCATCAGGGCCGTCGCCCCGCACTGCCGTGCTATCTCCTCCATGATCACGGCGGCCGCCAGGTCACCGAGACCGGACCCGCCGAACTCAGTCGGGATAAAAATGCCCAGGAAGCCCACCTCAGCCAGCTTCTTGATCAGGTCCCGGGGAATGTCCGCCTCGCGATCCCACTGCCGGGCGTGCGGTGCGATGTTGTCCGCAGCGAATCGTCTCGCCACGTCCTGCAAGGCCACCAGATCGTCAGGAAGTTCAAAGTCCATTGGCTATCCATCCTCGCAGCGTAACTCAAGCCGCCGTAGAAGTTTGCGCCTTCCGCGCCGGGAAGACGCCGCCATTCTAGCCGAAAACGCACCTACGGTCACGTGCTCGCATGTAGCCCCTATCAATTTCCGTACCACTTTGGCCAAAGGCTCCAGCTGTTGATGACTTAAAGGGTGACGCACTCGCCAAGACCGGGACGACAGCCCGTCTCGCCGGTCGCGTCACGGGACTGACCATCTCGCAGAACCCGCTCTGGCACACCGCTTGCTCCTGTAGTGATTCGACTTTGGCACGTTGTGTGCAGCCACACAAACTGAAAGCGCGCAGCGTTTGGCGACAGTAGGCTGAATTGCGCCAAAAAGCCCTTCGCGCAGTGTTTCCGTGCGCGAGTGGTATAACGAAGCATCTGAGCCGGAGTGGATCCTTATTCGGGATGCGCCCAACCCAGTTTCAGGGCTTGTGTGAGAACGTACCAGAATGAACCGGGCCGCGACCGTGAGGGAGCGTTGTTCGGCGACTGAACCCGGATCGCTTCCTTACGGGCGCGGTTCGGATGAGGATGAGACCGGGCCGCTTCCTTACGGGCGCGGTTCGGATAAGGCTCTTCACACATGCTCTCGGGGGTCGCCAGCGCAACCTCCCGAACGCGGACGTGGCAGTATCGAGGACATCAGGCCTTTAGGGGATCATGTTTCATGCTTGAACTACTTCTTGGTGACGAGGCAGTTGCTATCGCGGCCCTGGATGCCGGTATCAGCGGTGCATTCTCCTATCCCGGCACGCCGGCAACGGAGATCCTCGAGTGCATCCAGAAGCGTACGAAGTCCGAAGGTCAGGTGGCGTGCCAATGGTCGGCCAACGAAAAGGTTGCCTACGAGGAAGCGCTCGGCATGTCGTACATCGGCCAGCGGTCGCTGGTTTCGATGAAACATGTCGGCCTGAACGTAGCGGCCGATCCGTTCATCAACTCGGCGATTACCGGGGCACACGGCGCGCTGGTGCTTGTCGTGGCTGACGACCCGGGCATGCACTCGTCGCAGAATGAGCAGGACAGCCGGTACTACGGCCAGTTCGCCCAGATTCCGGTGTTCGAGCCGCGGAATCAGCAAGAAGCGTACGACATGACGCGTGAGGCGTTCGAGGTATCGGAGCGTTTCGGGCTGCCGGTGATGGTGCGAATCGTGACACGCTTGGCGCACAGTCGCGCGGCGGTAGCTCGGCGGGATCCGGCCGACGTGTCGAAAGAGGTGAACATCACGCCGGACACGCGCAACTGGACTTTGCTCCCCGTAAACGCCAAACGGCGCTTCCGGCGCCTGCTCGATTTACAGGAAACGCTGCGCGAGTACGCGACGAACTCACCGTACAACAAGCTGAAGCTCCGTGGTCCCAAGGGCATCATCTCTTCGGGACTCGCTAGCAACTATGTGGCCGAGGTGGTGGGGACCGACTCGACCTACTCGATCCTCGAGATCGGTGTGTATCCCGTTCCAGTCGAGATGATCCGGCAGTTGGTCGGGCACTGCGAGGACATCCTCTTGGTGGAAGAGGGGTACCCGTTCATCGAGACGCAGCTCAATGGCCTGCTAGGCCTGCCGGGCAAGGCGATCAGCGGCAAACGGAACGGCCGGTTGCCTTTGGATGGTGAGCTGGCGGCGAACCTCGTGCGCGATGCGCTGGGGATGCCGCCGCTGGAAACTCCCGTTCCCGAGGAGGGGTTGCCGGGGCGACCGCCCGCACTGTGTCAAGGGTGCCCGCATTGCGACACGTTCAAAGCGATCCAGGAAGCTGTTGGGGCGGAAACGAAGCCTCTTCTGTTTGGCGACATCGGGTGCTATACGCTTGGAGCTCTGCCACCATACAACGCGGTGCACTCCTGCGTAGACATGGGTTCATCGATCAGCATGGCGCTGGGGGCGGCCAAGGGCGGTGCGCACCCGGTCGTCTGCACGATCGGAGATTCCACTTTCACTCACTCGGGGATGACGCCTCTAATCACCGCGGCCTACGCGGACGCCAACATGACCGTCATCATCCTGGACAATGCCACCGTGGGCATGACGGGCGGACAGGAAGTGTTCGTGACAGGTGAGGGCTTCCTCGGATTGTTGAAGGGATTGGGTGTGGACGAGGATCATCTCGTCATGATCGAACCGCACCAGAAAAACCACGAAGCCAACGTCGAGAGGATCCGGCGCGAGATCAACCACCGCGGACTGTCTGTGGTGCTGGCGTGCCGCCCGTGCATCTACGTGAAGAAGAAGGTCAAGGAGCGAGAGGCGGCAGTCGCACCGGCCGCCGCAACGGCATAACGTTGTGATCGTGAGGTCCAGTAGCGGTAGGACGCTGTGACGACGGCGGGAACCGTCCCGCGCAAAGGAAAACGTGAGACCTGAGGTCGAGGCAAATGGAACATAATCTGATTCTGGCAGGTGTTGGCGGACAGGGAACACTGACAATCGCGCAGGCAATATCACTCGCGGCGATGAGGCGGGGCTGGAACGTCAAGCAGGCGGAAGTCCACGGCATGGCGCAGCGAGGAGGGGCGGTGCAGTCACACCTGCGCTTCGCCGACCATGAGCTACACAGTGATGTGATCCCACGCGGTGCCGCGGACATGATCCTGGCGGTCGAACCGCTCGAGTCCCTGCGATACCTCGACTTCCTGAGTGAGCACGGTTCGATCGTGGCGAGCACCGTTCCGTTCGTGAACATCCCTGACTATCCGCCTATCGAGCAGGTGCTCGAGAAGATCGCACAGTTTCCGAACCACGTGCTCGTGGATGCGGATCGTCTGGCTCGTGCCGCCGGTTCCGGTCGCGCCGTCAACACGGTAATGCTCGGTGCCGCCTCTGGACTGCTCGGGCTGGACGCGGCGGACATCGAGGCGTCCATCGCGCAGATGTTCGAGAGGAAGGGCCCGGCCGTGGTTCAAGTGAACCAACGCGCGTGCCGGTTCGGGCGAAACGCCGCGGTAGCGTATGTCGAGGGTCTCAAACGCGGTGCCTCCGCACAGGAGGTCCGGCACTGGATCGAGACGCTTCCACCCGACGTTCTCGAGGAGGAAGTGGATTTCGACGCTGCGGAGCTCGAGCTCCCGTTGGAAGAGAGCGAGCTTTCCCGCGCCGAGGGGCACGCAGTCGCCCAGACTTTCCTACAGGTCTACGAGGAGGGACGCCGGCAGCTCTACGAGCACGAAGTGTATCAACTGGTCGAGTTGGTGGGAGCCATCTCGCCGCCGCGACATCACTTCGTGGTCAAGGGTGACAAGGTCACGCTCGACATCCTCGAGCGGTTCTCCTGCGATAAGCTCGTCCTCAAGATGGTCTCGCCCGACATAGTCCACAAGACCGAGGCCGGTGCGATCGTGTTCGTGCCCAAGGACGTGGACACGGTCAATCGTGAAATCGCGCAGTTGATCGCCCGCCAATCCAAGCACACGGAGAACATCGCAGGCGTGCTCGTGGTCGAGTTCGTCGAACGGGGCGACTCCGGACTGGGCAAAGAGCTGTTTGTGGGCGTCCGTTCGACGCGCGAGTTCGGCCCGATCATCGCGGCCGGGTTGGGCGGCGTTGACACCGAGTACCTCGCCACCCGGATGAAGCCGGGGATGGCCGTGGCGAAAGCCCTGGCAGTGGACACATCCGCCGAGCAGTTCCTCGAGATTTTCAAGAAGACGGCCGCGTACGACTTCCTTGCCGGGCGCGTTCGGGGCCATCGCCGAGTCGTGTCGGACGGCGAGCTGCTGCGATGCTTCCGTGCCTTCATCGCGCTCGCACGGAGGTTCTGCACGGATCGTGGAGAAGAAGGACCTGACCTGCGCGAACTCGAGGTCAACCCATTCGCTCTCACTAACCTGCGCATGATCCCGCTGGACGGTCGCGGTCGGCTCGGACCGGCCGTCAAAGCTGCACCCGCCCGCCCCTTGGCTAAAGTGGAGCATCTGATCAGTCCGCGAAGCATGGCCGTCATCGGAGTATCGACGAAACGGGCAAACTTCGGACGGATCATCCTGGACAACATCCGGGCGTGCGGATTTCCACAGGACAAGCTCTATGTTATCAAAGAGGGTGTCAATGATATCGAGGGTGTTCGTTGCGTACCTTCGATCGAATCGCTTCCGGAGAAGATAGATCTTCTCGTCGCGGCAACCGGATCGGACAGCATGCCCGAGCTGATCGACCGCATCATTGCCAGTCGCAAGGTCTCTTCGGTAATCCTGATCCCCGGCGGCATGGGTGAAACGGAAGGGACCGGCCGGATCCAGGAGAGAATCCGCAAGGCGATCCAGGCATCTCGAGACCTTCCAGACAACGGACCAATTTTGCTCGGCGGCAATAGCCTGGGAGTACTGTCACGACCAGGCCGGTATGACACCTTCTTCATCCCCGAGAACAAGCTCGAGGCCAGGCGCGATGTTGCGCCTCGCCGCGTCGCGCTCATCTCGCAGAGCGGCGCGTTCATGATCAGCCGGATGAGCAACCTGGAGCTTCTGGATCCGACCCTTGCCGTGTCGCTCGGAAACCAGGTCGACCTGACGGTTTCGGACATGTTGCGGACGATCGGCGATCGGGACGACATCGACTGCATCGGTGTTTACGTGGAAGGTTTCAACGACATGGACGGTCTTGCCTTCGTGCAAGTCGTCCAAGATGTGACGGCGGCGGGCAAGGTCGTCGTGTTCTACAAGGCAGGTCGTACCGAACCCGGCCGGGAGGCGACTGCGGGTCATACGGCGTCCGTGGCCGGAGACTACGAAGTGTGTCAGACAGCCGTCACAAACTTCGGTGCGATCGTGACGGACACCTTCAAGGAGTTCGAGCAGCTCATGGAGCTGTCCACAACCTTACACGATAAGAAAGTCAACGGTCGCCGCATCGGATCCATCAGCAACGCCGGGTATGAGACTGTGGGCATGGCCGACGCCATCGATGGAGAACGCTATCAACTCGAACTACCGGCTCTTTCAGAGAAGACCGCCGATCGGATCCGGAAGGAACTGGCACGCCACAAGCTCGACACTCTCGTCAACCCGAGGAACCCGCTCGATCTGACACCGATGGCGAACGAGGACGCTTACGAGGCCTGTGTTCGGGCTATGCTCGAAGATGACCAGATTGATGCGGTGGTGGTGGGGTGTGTACCGCTGACCCCGCAGATGCTCACTACTGAGGATGAACTCGACAAGCCGGGTTCGCTGGTCGAGCGGCTGCCGGCACTGCTGCGCGAGTCGCCCAAACCGGTCGTGGCGGTCATCGACTCCGGCTCACGCTACGAGACTTTTGCCCGGAAGCTGCGCGAGGCCGGCGTACCGACATTCCGCTCGTGTGACCAAGCTGTCCGGTCGCTAGGCCGCTACCTGTGCCACCGCTACGAGCAGACGCATCGCAAACGCCCGAACCCCGCCCCCGAGAGCAAACCGGCCGAGCCCGCCCCTGCCGAAGCCCCGGCCTGAGGATGCCACGTGCCCTGCTTTGACGGCCATCCTCGCGCATGTTCCGACTGGGTGGCCCATCGCTTTAGCGGTGGGGAAGTCGAATGAACCGGCTGGCTGATTCCCCGGTTCTCAGCATCTAGGAGTGTCAAAGTATGGCACTCCACGCCTGTTGAATAATTACTCGGCGTGGGTGCCCCATAGTACCGATAGCTGCTACATGCCCATTGATCAGCGCGTTCCACAAGCCCTCGCTCAATCGGGAGTCGTCCTCTGGCCGCTTCAGCGGTCTTCCCCGAAGGGCGTTTAGCCCGGGCGTTTTACGCCCGGTACGCGGCTCACCCGATCCATTTTCCCTGTCATCTCCAGCCCGTTTTAACGGGCTTACCCTCCGACCTTCGCGTGTGAGAGGGTAGTACGAAAGCCCGTTGAAAACGGGCTCCATCACGACACAACAGGGGTGGAGTTTAGGCCGAGCACCGCACAACCGGCCCTAAAAGGGCCGGCCTAGCCGCCCGCTGCGCGGGAAAGCCCCGTTGAACGGGGCTGGAGTTCCCCCCGACGTTGTGTTCCGAGCCGGGTGCCCCATCCAACCCGGCGCTTGAATTGGCCGGGCAGTCGTCTCATTGCATCGCCGGGTTGGGTGGGGGACGGACACGTCACACGATCGGCCACGACCCATCCCAATCCATGGCGATCACTGAACCATCATCGTATTCGTAGTACCGAAAGCACAACATACACCACCCAACGAATGCCCAACTTGGCCCGTGTACGGTGCATCCCCTCTATGAGAACCCGCTTGACGGGATCGTGGCGAAAGAACTGCAACCGGCGATAGCACGAGATCGTCAAGAAATGAACGTGACCGTACTCATCGTATCGACGGAGCTCGCTCGGCATGCCCCCAGTCTATCGGACATCGTGTCCGTCCCCCAACCTTCCGCCTCGAATGTCGGATGGTGTCTCATACGTGCGGAGGGCGGAAGGATGGGGCACCCGCCCGCAGGCACCGTCCGCCTGATGGCGCAATGGGACCCAACAGCTGCGTCCGGGATGTAGCAAAGTCAGAAGCCTCACGATCTTGCCAGCAGGGCAAAGACCTCTTTGTTGCCCCCATGACCGCGGATCGGCGAGGGGCACCTGCCGACGATGGACCAGCCGGCGCTGGTGATTTCTCCAAGCACCGTGTCCACCACCTCATCGACGGTGTCGTCGGGCAGAACACCGTCCTTGAGGCGTTCGGTCGGTGCCTCGTAATGCGGTTTGATCAACGTGAGCACGCGTGGTTCTGAACCAGCGTGGGGCATCGGCTCGGGATCGGGGGGTCGCGCGATCAGCTTGGCCGCGTTCGGCAGGACCTTGGTCTGAGGCGTCCAGCCGACGTCGATCGTCACGAGGTCAACCGGCTCGGGAAGCGAGACGTGCATCGCGTTCGTGCGTTCGAGGACGACGACCCTCTCGTCGCGCCGCAGTTTCCAGGCCAGCGTTCCGTAGCTCGTATCGACAGAATACACACGGGCCGCCCCGCGGCGTAGCAGGCAATCGACGAAACCGCCAACGTGGCTGCCGAGATCGGCGCACACGTATCCGCTGACATCAAGGGCGAAGTGATCAAGCGCAGCAGCCAACTTGTCGCCGCCGCGGGAAACATAGGCATCGGAGGAAGGAGGAGGCATGAGGTGAGACCGGTCAATCACGGGCGTCCCAAACGGCTAAAGCCATGGGGCACCCAACCTTTCGTCTAACGACTGACAGAGTACTCGAGCAGCTTCATTCCATTCGACATTGCGGAATGGAGAGGGCCAAAACCCTCGAAAACTACGTCCGACGTAGGCGGCGGATGCTGCGAAAAGGTAGAACACTAGAGCAAGCTCTACCCAAGTGTAGCGTCCGAGTGCGAGTTTGGCCCGACAGCAAACCAGTATTCGGCGCTAC
>JAUXGE010000270.1 GCA_030622435.1 Planctomycetota bacterium | reverse complement strand
GCCTGAAAGGCTGACCTACAGTAGCCGTGGGCAAGTCCCGCCGACGCGGGACGCCGCCCACGGCAACTCCAACACCCGTTCCATTCGACCCTGCAGGGGTCGCATAAACGTCCCGTCGCACACGCCGCAGAGAATAGACGAGCCTTTCAGGGTCGGGCCGTTCGGTGGCGGTACCATGCGGGGGCGGCGCTACGCTTGCCCCCGCCTACTACAGAGCAGGCCTTCAGCCTGCAACCCCACCTGCCGATTCAGTCACGGCCCAAATGCCCGACCGGTCTCACATGACCCGATCCGCAGTGGCACCCGTCTGAAACCGGCGGACTATGGGGCCAAGCGATCTCACGTGATTCCGTCTGTTGTGGCTCCGGTTTTCAACCGGTGGATCAGTCGCCGGGCTTGTCTTCACCCTTTCGATGAGGTATGTTCACAGCATGCTAGGCAAACTACCATTCATTGGTCGTATCTTCTGGAAGACGCTCGTCGGTGTAGCCGTTCTGGCCGTGGTGGCGTGGGTGATTGTCCTTTCCGTGACTGATTACGAGATGATACCGGCCGACTACGGCGGCTCGTTGATCAGCGGCATCATCCTCGCCTATCTGGTACACCTCTGGCTGTTGCCGGAAGAAGAGGACGCTCCCGCGGACGAGGATTGATCAGGATCCTGCGCCTCCTTCAAACCGGGCGTCCGCACGACCGGTTGCGCTGGTGCCGTGTCCAAGAAAGGTAGTGTCGGTTTCGCTGGTCATTGTAGCGGCCTGCGTCCCCGCAGGCCGTTCTCCCGGGCAGGTGCTGTCGCACGCGACGGGCGGCGAGGACGCCGGCTGCCGCAGACTTAGGCGTCACAGTACCGTATGTACCTTTCTGGAAAGGGCACTGGATCGTTACTCGACCTGCGCCAATCACAGTGTGATTGCTGGAGGATTAGTCCGCAGTGGCGTTTGTGGGGTCGAATCTGCCGGCGACCGATCCGTTGATTCGAGACTGAGCCGGAATGCCATCTCGAGAGCGTCACCGTGAGCCTTGCGAGCCTGCAGGAGCAAGAATCATGGGCAAACCAAAGCCATCGAGCCGATCACGAACGACACCAAAGGAGACTCTGACGGTACGCCCGTTGACCAAAGACGACTGGCCGCAGATTCTCAGCCTTTTCGGCGAGAAGGGGGCCTGTGGCGGCTGCTGGTGCATGTGGTGGCGCCTGCCGCGGGGCGGGAAGCTCTGGGAGGAATCGAAAGGCGCCAAAAACAAACGGGCGTTCAAGCGGCTCGTTACGACCGGCAAAGCGTGCGGTTGCTTGGCGTTTGCGGCCGACGGGGAGCCCGTGGGCTGGTGCTGCGTCGGGCCACGAGCCGACTTTCCACGCCTGGAGCGAGTCAAAGCGCTGCAAACCGACTGGACGGAACACACTTGGTCCGTCGTATGCTTCTACATCCGTGCCGGTTGGCGTCATAAGGGGGTGGCCACGGCATTGTTGAAAGAGGCCGTGAACGTGGCCCGCAACAACGGAGCGAAGGAGCTGGAGGCCTACCCAGTCCGCCCGAAACGCAAGGGTGCGGAAATTCCCGGCGCGTTCGCCTGGACCGGTATCCCCCAGCTCTTCGAGAAACAGGGCTTCCGCAACGTGACCCCGCCCGGTCGATCGCGCGACATCTACCGGCGAGGATTCAGGCAGCGCCCTCGCGCCGCCACCGCAAGCTGACGGCTCATTCCTGCCGATGGGTTTGCACGGCGTCCTCGATACCGCTTCCCCGACGCGCCGTTCGCCAAACCTGTGATTTGTAGCACGTCCCCCCATTCGGTAGGATGTTCCGTGGGAAGCGCGGTCCCGGTTTCGGCTAGGAGTTTTGCCCTTGTTGTGCGAATGGGTGCCACTGGCGGCTTGCCCGCCAGTGTCCACGGGGAGACAGGCTGCCCGTGGCACGCCATCAGACCCGCAAGGTCAAGATTGAAGGAGCACCAGGCCGCCCGCACACAAGGAGGAAGATACGTGGCCACGCGCATGAACAGGATCATCCACGGCGATTGTCTCAAGGCGCTCGAGCGCCTCGAGGCCGGCTCCGTCGATCTGGCGTTTGCCGACCCGCCGTTCAACATAGGCTACGACTACGACGAGTACGACGACAAGCGCTCCTGCGACGATTACCTCGAATGGTCGCGCCGCTGGATCAGCCTCGTCATCCGTGCCCTGAAACCTGACGGCACGTTCTGGCTGGCAATCGGAGACGAGTATGCGGCCGAGCTGAAGGTGATGGCCACACGCGAGCTGGACCTGACGTGCCGGAGCTGGGTCGTGTGGTACTACACCTTCGGTGTGCACTGCAAGTACAAGTTCACGCGATCACACGCGCACCTGTTCTACTTCGTCAAAGACGACAAGACGTTCACTTTCAACACCGATTCGATCCGCGTGCCATCAGCGCGTCAGCTCGTCTACGGCGACAAGCGGGCCAATCCCAAGGGACGCGTGCCGGATGATACGTGGATCATTGCTCCGGATGTGTCGGAGCAACGGTGCGACGGGGTGACGAATGAAAGTGATTCGTCCAGTGATACGCCCGGGGCACTGGGTGCCATGCCCAAGCCGAAGGCGCGGGCATGCTCTTCTGATTCCCCTTCTGTCATTCGTAATCCGTCATTCGTACTTCGCCCCCAGGATTTGCCAGAGGGGTTCACACCCGACAGCGACACGTGGTACTTCCCCCGCGTGTGCGGCACGTTCAAGGAACGTGGCGGCTTCCACGGCTGCCAGATGCCCGAGCAGCTTCTTGGCCGGATCATCAAGGCCTGCTCAAACGAGGGCGACCTCATTCTCGATCCCTTCGCCGGCAGCGCAACAACCCTGGCCGTCGCCAAGAAACTAGGCCGCCAGTACCTCGGTGTAGAGCTGTCCAAACAATACGTCGCCGAGTCCCGCACGCGCCTCCGTCGCATCAAACCCGGCGACCCCCTCGACGGCTTCGAGGACCCATTGAAAAGCGCCCCCGACACCCAAAACGGCACTATCCGCACGGCCGACGGGAAACGCGTGAAACGCAACGGCCCCTCCAAACCCCGCGGCAAACCGAAGAAGTCGGAGCCGACTCGAGACCGGGATGACCCCGTTCAACTTGGACTGTGGGGGTAAGCTCGCTGCACGCGTGCCCCACGACTAGAGCAAGCTCTATTGTCCTGTAGCGGCTGAAGCAGCGTCTTCCCCGGGACGGACTGGGAGAACGACGCTACACTTGATCGGGAAGTGCTATAAAGCCATGCGGGAGTCACACGCCGTCTCAGGCTGGAAGCCGGCACGTCACGGAGCAGAGCCCTTTCTCGACACACCGTCAACACAGCAAAAGCTACGGCGCCTTCGCTGACAGGGGAATGTCAACGGCTGGTGGTGGAATGCGCCTCGGCGCACGTTCGGGTATCAGCCAGGCGTGCATATCCGCGGTCTTCCCGATCCGCTTGATGGGCTTGGCCGGGACGCCGACCACCGTTGACATCGGCGGAACATCCTCGATCACTACGGCGCCGGCGCCGATGACAGCTTCGAAGCCGACGCGAGTGCTTTGAATGATCGTGGCCCCGATCCCGACGAAGGCGCCGGACTCGACGGTGACGCGACCGGCCAATCTCGCGCCCGGACAAATATGCGTGGCAGTGCCGATAAGCGACTCGTGATCGACAAGGCAACCCGTGTTGAGGATGACCGAGTCACCGATCTGGCAGTGGGCGCAAACCAGTGCGCCGGCCGCTATCACGATGTTCCGCCCCAGTGTCACGTTTCGGGCGAGCCCGGCGGAGGGGTGTATTGCGTTGATCAGCTCGAAGCCCATGGTCTCGACCTGATCGGCCAGTGCACGGCGCGCCCCGTTGTCGCCGACTGCGACTATCGCCCGCGACACGTTCAATTCACGGCAAAGCCTCGGGAGGTCGGAAGGTGCGCCCAGGACCTCGATCCCGTCGATTCGCCGCCCGTGCATCTCGGAATTCGAGTCGACGAAGCCGACGACTTCCAGCTCCCCGGTGTTTGTAAGGATGTCGAGCACGACGCGCCCGTGGCCTCCGCAGCCAAGGATGACACAGCGATGCCTGGATTTGCCGCTGTCGTGCATAGGAATCTGATCCTCGCGCTTTGGAGCCGACGGTTCTGATCGCGCGGACTTTGCGCAAAGCCTACGGATAGGCTTATCGGACGCCTCTCTCTGGACCTGAACCAAAAGTCGATGTATCCGTAGGGACGGTGGGCGTTGACGGGTTGGAACCCGTTCGAGAGCCTTCGATATGGTGGAATCGAGTTTAGTGCGATGTCAGCCGTCAGGCTGAGGGTTTGGCGGCCCTGGGTTGGGCGACCCCTCGAATCAGCCTTGACGGAGCACCAATTTCGAGACCACCGTATCCAAACGTGTGCGGCCGACAGAGGCATGAAGAGTCAACGGGCAGGCGCGACGATGCCGATCGGACCGATAGAGCGAAAGGCTCCGAGCGCGATTCCGGAAGGCGGGATCGCATAATCTATTGGGACTTATGACTTTACAAAGCGACAAACCTGAAGCACACAGGCAAGGCCGTGTTTTGACGCCGTCTTTTTTAGTCGCCCTGGTAATCCTGGTCGCCGCGGCTGTGCTGTCCGGGCCGGTCGGGCGGTGGATGAAGATCAAGCACGCGAAGCTGCCGCTCCCGCTCGAGATGCCGCTCAGTGCCTTGGACGAGGCGTCGCTCGCACCCTACCGGGTGGTCGAGCGACACGTTCTCGATCCGTCCGTGGTCGAGGCACTTGGTACGGAGTTGTACATCAGTTGGGCGCTGGAAGACACCAGCGTGGAAGCCCAGGATCCCCTGCGATACGTTCAGCTTCTGGTCACATACGATACGGGTGGGCGGAACCTGGTCCCGCACAGGCCTGACGTCTGCTATCTGGGCGCAGGCTATGAACAGGCACAGCCACACGAGAACATCAAGATCGATGTACCATCCCTGGCATCGAGTCCGGAGGGTGTCCCGATTCGCGTGTGCACATTCGTACAGACATCACTGAAGAATCGAGCCAGGACGACGGTGATTTACACGTTTCACTGTAATGGGAGATTCACCGCAACGCGCACGGGTGTCCGCGTTCTCCTCAACGACCTGACCAATACATACGCGTACTTCAGCAAGGTTGAGGTGAGTTTCCCGGGGGCCACGCGGCAACAGAGTATCGATGGGGCGTGGAAAGTGTACGATCGCCTCTTGCCGGTGTTGCTGAAGGCCCATTGGCCCGACTTCGAGGCCGAAGAGGAGGCGGTTCGCAGACGTGCGAACGGGGAGGGCTAGCGTGCCGTCAACTCCATCGACCTGTCGGGAGCAAAGGGTAACCGGCGAGTCGAGACGCCGTATCAGAATGATTCCGGGCGGAAGCCTTGAAAGGATCGGATCGCCATGGCGAAGAAGCAAATCAACAAGAGCGTCGTAGTCGCCCTGACGTTGGTCGCGTTCTTGATCATGATCCTCGCGTCGGTCGTGATGCTGCGGAGACTTCAGTCGCGTGATCCCGCGTACTACACGGAGCTTGCCGGGGAATATGAAGAGCGGGGTGATTGGAAGATGGCCGCTCTGTTCTACAAGGAAGCGTGGGAGCGCAGCAACGATGCGGTGCACCTCGTGGCACAGGGTGAGAGCCTGCTGCGTGGCGGGGCGGTTGCCGAAGCCCTCGATAGCTGGAGGACGGCGCTTACGAACCGTCCGGACCTGGTCGAGGCTCACACGCGTCAGGTCGAGGTCTTGCTGGAGTTGGCGCAACTCTACGGGAGAATGGATCATTGGGAACGTGCGCAAGAGGCGGCGGAGGCATTCCTGGAGGCGGATATCGAACGGACGCCGGCACAGGCCGCTTTCGCCCACCACGCCCACGGTCTGGCCTTGGTGAATCTCGCCCGGCGCGACCCCGACTATGCAGGGCGTGGCGAGGAGGAATTGCGCCGGGCCGTCCAGCTCGACGCCGACACGGTGGACTATGCTCTGGATCTTGCCGCCCATCTTGTCGAGCAGGATCGGGCACAAGAGGGCGAACGGCTCTATATCGAGCTGTCCGATCTGTATGGTTCTCCCGGCGCAGATGCTGCGAAAGTGCGTTTGAGCCATGCGGAGTATCTCGCCTCCAGGGCTCGCCTCCAGGAGGCCCAGCAGCATTACGAGTCCAGCCTCGAAATGGCGGTCGATGATCCGTCGGCTCTGCGCGACGTAGAGTTGTCTTATGCCAGGTTCCTGTCACAGAAATGGTCCCGTGCCCTGCTCGAGAATCAGGATGACGAATCGGCGCAGGCCTTGTTCGACGAGGCGGAGACGATCCTCAGGAGGTGCGCCGACGCCCAGCCCGACGATTTCACCCCCTACCAGTACCTGGCCACCTTGTACAAGTCGGCACGTCGTTTTCAGGATGTGATCGACGTGTGCGAAGAGCGCCTGAAGGCGGGCTTCTCACGAGAGGGTATCAAGGGGCCGAGCAACCGGATCGCGACGTTCGGGCTGATGATCCAGGCGTCCGAAGCATGCGTTTCTCTGTCACTCGAGGCACACCGCGACAACGACGACGAGCGGAGGGAAGAGT